>JBCNVJ010000001.1:0-5070 GCA_039630255.1 Fervidobacterium sp.
TTCTTTTAGTGGATTGTAATAACCCAAGCTTTCAATGTAAGCACCATCTCTCTTTTTCCTCTGGTCAACTACAACAATCCTGTAAAATGGTTGTTTCTTCTTTCCCATGCGAGTAAGCCTAATCCTAACCACTAGCAACACCTCCAGTTTTCTTCAATGTAAAAAAATTAAAACTACCATTTAAAACCCCTTAATCCAAATGGCATCTTCCCTTTTTTAAACATTTTCATAAGCTTTTTCATCTCTTCATAAGATTTTAGCAGCTTATTTATATCTTGCACCGTTGTACCACTTCCCATTGCAATTCGTTTCTTTCGACTTGCGTTTATAATATCAGGATTATTACGTTCTTGTGGAGTCATAGAATTTATTATAGCTTCAATACGTTTAAGTTCTCTTTCACTTGTGTTCAAATCAACTTGTGGTGCTCCTGGTAATGCTTCAAGCACTTTGTCTATTCCAAGCTTTTTAATCTCTTTTATTTGTTCTTTGAAATCTTCAAGCGTGAACTCTGCACGAATGAATTTTTGACCCATCTTTTCCATCTTTTCCTTATCAAGCTCACGCTCTACTTTTTCAATCAAAGACAAAACATCGCCTAGTCCAAGAATTCTATTTGCTATCCTATCTGGATAAAACTCATCGAAATCGTCTATTTTCTCACCAACACCAACAAACTTTATTGGTTTGCCGGTAATATATCTTATAGTTAATATAACTCCACCTCGTGAGTCACCGTCCAATTTAGTAACAACAAACCCAGTTATTCCAAGTCTATCATTAAACACCTTACCTGAATTTACGGCATCTTGACCTGCCATTGCGTCTACGGTAAGCAAAATTTCATCGGGTTCGACTAACTCTTTCACTTTCTCAAGTTCTTGCATCATCTCATCATCTATATGCAACCTTCCAGCGGTATCAAGTATCACAACGTCATATCCACTATCTTTGACTTGCTTTTTTGCTTCCTCGACGATCTTTATAGCGTTTTTTCTATCACCTGTTATAACAGGTATGCCTATTTTCTTACCAAGAATTTCAAGTTGATCAATCGCGGCTGGTCTATACGTGTCTGCTGCAACCAGTACTGGATGTTTTCCATGCTTTTTAAGGTAATTTGCTATTTTAGCTGCACTTGTTGTTTTTCCAGTACCTTGCAAACCCACCATCATAATGTAAGCTGGTCTATGGATTAATTTAAACGGTTCTTTCTCGCCCAGCAGTTTGATAATCTCATCTCTTATTATCTTGATAAACATCTGATCAGGTGTAAGAGATTTAAGTACCTCTTCACCAAGTGCCCTTTTCTTTACATTTTCAACAAACTCTTTAACTACCTTATAGTTTACATCGGCAGCGAGAAGGGAAGTCTTAACTATTTGTATAGCCTCTTCTATATTCCTCTCAGAAATTTTGCCTTTACCTGAAAGGATTCTAAAGGCATTCGATAATTTATCCCTTAAACCTTCAAACATGCTCTCACCTCACGGTCCTCACTCACGAATAATATAATACTATAACAAGCAAGAAAATCAATTAACTTGCCACTGCTAATGTAAACATTAAGAAAACATAAGATTAATTTCATGTTGAAAATCGGTGGTATGTTAACTTAACACACACATTGATTGTTACTTTTTTGTAAGATTTATACTTGAAGGAATTTTTACAATTTTATGATAGAATAAAAATATAGCCTATTTAACAAATCAGTTTCTGAATAATTGAAAGGGGGAGCTGTTGATTGCTGTTTTACATAAATTTATATACATTTCTCATTGGCATATCCAAAGCTGCATATACTGCGTTATTTAATCTTTACCTACGTTCAGCCTCATATGGTAATCAGGTGGTTGGAAAGGCTACATTTTATTATTCTTGGGGAATAGCCATAGGTGGTCTTGTATTTTCAAGTATTTCAGACAGAATAGGAAGAAAAACTACGTTATTGTTGACTATGCCTTTGTTTTCATTGTTTGGATTTTTAA
Organism: Fervidobacterium sp.; assembly: GCA_039630255.1. Taxonomy (GTDB): domain Bacteria; phylum Thermotogota; class Thermotogae; order Thermotogales; family Fervidobacteriaceae; genus Fervidobacterium. The sequence continues at coordinate 1,992 of JBCNVJ010000001.1, forward strand.
GACTCTATCCAATGCCCGTTTTTTGGTTATATCTTTTTTCATTTTTATTTGGATTTTTTGACACATCTATAATTATACAAAATATTTCTGTTATAGAGAACTCAGACGAAAAGAAAAGGTTGAGAAATTCAAACATTAACTTTGCCATTGTTATGCTAACTGGTGTAATTGGTTATCTTGGTTCTGGTATTCTTTCTGAAAAGATAGGTCTAAAAGAAAGTTTGAAAATATCGATGTTAATTTCTGTAGTTTCTCTGTTGCCTTTGTTGAAACTTCCAAAAGTAACAGTAAATCTGAAAAAAGCTGCACCAATTTTAAACTTAGTACAATTGATAATACTTATATATTATTTAACTTCCAGTGCACTTGTAAGTGCTGCTGCTGGAATTTTTATCAACTTTGGAAATGTAATTTTTTTGGACTTGTTTGCCTTTTCTGCCCCGGCAATTACGCTTGTGTTAACAATATCTCAGTTATCAACAGCAATAACTTCCCTTTTTTCACACAAATTAACAAAAAAGTTTGGATTTAAATTTTCATTGTTTTTCTTTTATCTCTTGGTAACCATATTGATCTTTGCAATGCCTGCAATTATGAACAGGCCTGTTTACTTTACGCTTGCTTATGTACTTAGATATGTTCTTTTAAACTTAACAACTCCTATTTTTTCTGTCTTTTGTTTGTCTTATCTCCCAAATTCTTTCCTTGCAACATTCTCGGGGGTAAGTTATTTATTGAATAACATAATGCGTGCTACCTCAGCTCAAATATTTTCTCATCTATCAAACGGTGAAACAACAAATTATTCTCAATTATTCTTTACTACAGGCATATTTTATCTAACAAACACTCTTTTAACTTTGTTTACATTCATTGTCGTAAACGTGATTTCCCAGCAAAATATAAACTTACAAATATCCTTAGCTCTTCCGAAAAGAAAAAGGCGAAAAGTACTTATTGTTTCCAAGATAAACAAACCGATGAAATCAAGTGTTCATTATCATAGTCATCTTGCAAACAGAAAAAGATAGGAAAAAAACATTTTTATGGTAAAATGATTATATCCATTACTTTTGAAAGGAAGTGAATATCATGGGTATCAAAAACGGTGACAAAGTGAAAGTGCACTACACAGGAAAGTTTGAAAGTGGAGAAGTATTCGACTCATCTTTAAACAGGCAACCCCTTGAGTTTGTAATAGGAACCGGGCAAGTAATTCAAGGGTTTGAAGAAGAACTATTAGGAATGGAAATTGGTGAAAAAAAGACATTTGTAATACCTTTTGAAAAAGCCTATGGACCGATTCGAGAAGATTTAAAATTTTCTGTACAAAGAAGTATGCTGCCCAACGATGTTAATGTTGGTGATTTACTAGAAGTTCATCAACCAGATGGAAATGTTTTTATTGTTAAAGTAGATCAAATAAATGATTCAGTTGCAATACTTGATGCAAATCATCCATTAGCTGGGAAAAATCTCGTATTTGAAGTCGAAATAATAGCCATAAACTGATTGGTGGTTAGAACTTAAATATGAAAGTTTGTATTGTTGTAGAAGGAACATATCCATACGTTACAGGTGGAGTTTCAACATGGATTCAGATGTTGGTTGAAAATATGTCTGATGTTAATTTTGACGTTGTTCACCTTGCACCATGGAGGTGGACACGTTCTTTCGGATATAAATTACCTAAGAATTTGAATAACATATATGAGCATTTGCTTTTTTCATTAGACTACAAGTATAATAGTACCTTGGATCTTAAAAGAATTATCAATCATATAAACGACCTTATAAGCTTTTCTAAGAGTCAAAAATCTCAAAAATTGAGTGAGATAATTAAAGAAATTGCAGGTAAAAATATTGATTTTGTTCTAAGAACAAAGGCATTTTGGGAATTTCTTGTCGATGTATACACTAAACATTTTCAATTTGAAGGTTTCACAAGCTTTCACTGGACGGTCGTGGGCTTCCTGATTCCAATTCTTGGTGCACTCCAAGCAATTCCTCCAAAAGCTGATATATATCATTCTACAACAACCGGTTACGCATCTTTAAGTGCTCTTGTTGGAAAATATATACACAACGGAAAGTTAGTTATCACGGAGCATGGAATTTACCACAGAGAAAGAGAAATAGAAATTACAAAATCGAAATCTATTCAAGAAGTATACAAAAATACTTGGATAGAAATTTTCAAGCTCATAAGTGAAACAGTTTATAGAGAATGCGATTTTTTAACAACGCTCTTTGAGAAAAACCAACTCTTTCAGTTAGAACTAAATTCCGATTTCAAAAAGATGAGGGTTATAGCAAATGGTGTGGATGTTGATAAATTTGGAAATATCAAGAGGATAGAACATGATACGTTCAACATTGCTATAATAGGAAGAGTAGTACCAATTAAAGACATAATCACAGGTATAAAAGCTTTTGATATAGTATCAAAAGAAGTTCCGAACTCAAAACTTTACATAATTGGTCCTACAGACGAAGATGAAGACTACTACAAAAGGTGTACTCAACTCGTCAATTTGTTTGAGCTTAACGATAAAGTTGTTTTTACAGGCAAAGTCAACGTTCTTGATTATTATGGATTGATTGATGCATTACTTATAAGTAGTATCTCTGAAGGACAACCACTGGTTCAGCTTGAGGCAATGGCAAGTGGAATACCAGTAGTAACAACCAACGTTGGAAATTGCTCGGAAATAGCGTTTGATCCTGATGGTCAGTCTGGGTTCGTTGTTGAACCTAAAGATTACAACAGCATGGCCGAAAAACTCATTGAATTGGCTAAGAACAAGGAGCTATGGAATACATTCTCATCTAATGGCAAAAAGATAGTACGAGAAAAATACAGACTTGACCAAATGATAAAAGCATACAAGGAATTATACATGGAGGTTTTAAAAGTATGAGAATGTTAAAATTAACAATCTTAATTTTTTTGCTGATTTTCACACTTGCTCCTATCTTTGCCAAAGCGTTACTTTTATACAAAGGTTCTGAGCAAGGATATGGTTATAGCATTCTTCTTAAGTATGTTGCCCCTGAACTGCGAAATTTGTCCGTAGTA
>JBCNVJ010000010.1:0-19364 GCA_039630255.1 Fervidobacterium sp.
TTCGAGATTTTAAAAGAAAAAGAGCCCGTAAGTTTTGTTGCAAAATATCTAAAAAACTTAGGACAGTATATCTCCTTTTCAATAAATCTTCAGCATATAAGTTTTAATTTTTCTTCCAAGTTAGATGAAGAATTTTTATTAAATGAGTGTTACAATTTGCTTTCGAGTCTATCCAAGACTTAAAAGGAGAGTTATAGTTATCTTTGATGAATTTCAAGAATACGAGAGGATATACAAAAATTTACCAGAAAGTTTAAGAAGCTATTTTCAAAGTGAAAATAACGTGTCATTCTTTTTTGCTGGTTCTAAGAAGCACATGTTAGAAAGTTTATTTTTCCAAAATTCTGGGGCAATGTATCATTCATGTCTGAGGATGGATGTGGATACATATTTGCCGAAAGAAGAGTGTATTCGATACGCACAAAAGAAATTCAAAGAATCCTACAAAAGTCTACCGGACGAACCTGCCGAATTTATATTCACCCTAACCCGTGGTCATCCGTACTTTTTCCAGCTATTGTGCTTTGAAACTTGGAACAAAACAGATAGTGTGACAACAAAAGAAATTATAACCGAAGCTTATGAGATGCTGTGTGATAGAGAGTCTTATGTTTACGACGTGCTTATAGACCAAATTGGTTATAGATATGTTAAAAACATACTTGCAATATTGACAAACGGAGAGAATGAACCATTCAGTCAAGAAACGTTAAAAAGATACAGTATTCCTAACGCTTCGGTTGCGAGTAAAACACTTAAGTTGTTAAGTGAACATGGTATTGTTGAAAAGCTCACGAGAGGAAAATACATTATAACAGATCCTCTGTTTGAGAGTTACTTACAAAAAAGAATTAACTTGTAAGGTTAATAACTAATTTAACAATTACAATTTGAGCTTGAGCAACCTGAACCGGAGCAATTAGAACCAGAGCAATTAGATGATGAGCAAGAAGAATTATTACAACCACACGATAAGTTCAAACAATCAGAGCCTATATCACAGCCATTACAACCAAGCCCTGAACAATTACAAGATGTTGGACTTGTTTCACAGAATCGACAACAACATTCAAAACAACATGGATCCACTAATGAAGTTGTGTAACCAGAATTGTTAAGATCATTCTTTGGAATGTTAAAGAAATTGTATTTTTCAATTGGTGATATGCTTAAATGATTTTTTATTATTTCAAATGCAACTTTCAATTCATTAAATTTTCTTTCTGCAATAGGTTTTAGCACGCTTTTTTCGTACCTTGCAGGATTTAGTTTCTCTTTTAAATATTCAAATTTTTCTTTTATCTGAGTAAAACTTTCATCACCTTGCAGTCTTAACGTCTTGATTGCAAACTGCAAACTTTCCATAATAATTTTACCCCCACTTTTTGCTATCCTTTTGCTATCCAAATTCTGAATAGTCTCTTAAGAATTTTTTGTTTCTTACATGTAGTTTTCTACCGTAAACTTCTATTACCCCTGCTTTCTCAAGTTCGATAAACACACGTGATAAGGCTGGCCTTGTAACACCGAATTCTCTGGAAAGCTCTTCCTTGGTCATATCCATTAATATTATATCAGAATTTTGGCTATCGATGAGGTTAACAATATAAGTGCAAACTTTCTGAACCAAGTTTTTCATTGATATTTCGTAGAATCTATCAGTTATAAATAAGAAAGCATCGCTCATATATTTAAGGTAATTGCGAAGTAGCTTTTCACTTTTGAGCATATACTTTAAGAATTTGTCCTTTTCAATTCTTAAGAAAGTAGATCTTTTAGCTGTTTCTACATCCACTGGATATTTTGGATCTGTTGAAAATATGACTGCAGAAGCAAGTATCTTTGGTGCTATCATATGATCAATTTGTAAGACACGCCCTTCTGCATTCACAAACAATCCATATGCCTCGCCATCGATCAACACAAGTACTTCTTCGCATTTTTCACCTCTTCTTCTGACTATTTCCTTGGCCTCGTAATGTTCGATTTGTCCATTACTTACAATTTCAACAATGAAAGAATCTTCCAAATTTTGAAAAACTTCGCATTTGCTGAGTTTTTCAAGTATATTTTTTCTTTCTTCCATTTTCATACTTTCCACCTCACGAATATTGTAACATAGGTTACGGAAAATTTTGTGAATTGGTTCTATAATTATTTCAGAAGTTGGTTTTGATTTACAAATAACCTTTAGGAGAATTCTAAGATTTTTGGAAAGGAGGAATTTTTATGGCACTTAACATGTTTTGTTATCAGTGTTCCCAAGCAATGAATGGTGAAGGATGCACTGTGACTGGCGTGTGTGGAAAAGATCCAATAGTAGCTAGGCTTCAGGATAACTTAGTATACATTCTCAAGGGTATTTCGGCATATTACTATCATGCAAGAGAACTTGGATACCAGGATGAAGAAATAGCAGCATACCTTGGAAGAGGACTTTATTCAACACTTACAAATGTGAATTTTGATGCAGAAGATTTTGTGAGATTAGCACTCGAAGCAGGTATGATGAATTTTAAAGTCATGCAACTTCTCAAAAAAGCTCACATTGAAACTTATGGTGAACCTACCCCTGTGGAAGTAAACACTGGAACAAAACAAGGGCATGCTATTATAGTTACTGGTCATAACCTTAAAGTACTTGAAGAGTTGCTTAAACAAGTTGAGGGAACAGATGTTTACGTATATACCCATTCAGAGATGCTACCAGCTCATGGATACCCTGGATTAAGGAAGTACAAAAACTTAGCCGGTAATCTTGGAGGAGCATGGTTTGACCAGCGAGAGCTCTTTGAAAAATATCCTGCCGCAATCCTTGGAACAACTAACTGTGTACTGATACCAAAAGGATCATACAAAGATAGAATGTTTACAACGTCGATTGCAAAATTACCAGGTGTAAAACATATAGATGGATACGACTATTCTGAAGTTATTGATAAGGCAAAATCTCTTCCAAAGTTACCGGAAAAGCCGGGAGATTATAAACTAGTGACAGGGTACTCTGCTCAGGTAGTTAAATCATTAGCTGAAAAAATAAAACAGCTTGTCGAAGCAGGGAAGATTAGGCACTTCTTTGTTGTTGGTGGTTGCGATACACCAACAAAACGTGGTGATTATTACAGAGAATTTGTTCAAAAATTACCAAAAGATACAATAGTGATAACCTTAGCTTGTGGAAAATTCAGGATAAATGACTTACAACTTGGCGAAATTGATGGGATTCCAAGATTGATAGATGTTGGTCAATGCAATGATACAATCGTTGCACTTGAAATAGCTATGGCACTTGCTGAAACATTTAAAGTTAAAGTCACAGAACTTCCTCTAACCCTTGTGTTAACATGGATGGAACAGAAAGCAGTTGCTATTTTGTGGACATTACTTGCTCTTGGACTAAAAGGAATTTACATAGGACCAGTACTACCGGCATGGGTTAATAAAGATATACTCGATGTGCTTGTTGGAAAGTATGATTTAAAGTTGATAAAAACACCAGAAGAAGATATTAGACAAATTTTGAAGGTATAAAATAAAAATTTAAAAGCAAAATGTAGCTATATAAAATTAATGTTCCACAAATTCTCGAGCTGTGATCAGGTCGGGAATTTGTGGATTTTCTAAAATTTCAAAATTTATTTTTCTTTATAGTAGCTTTGATTTTCAATTAACTGTTCATTCGGAACATCACGTAATTCTTTTGCAGGTATGCCAACGTATATTTTTCTTGGTTCAGCATTTTTTGTAAGGACTGAACCTGCGGCTATGAGCGCATCCTCGCCTATTTCTTTACCAGGTAAGATTGTAGCGTTTGCACCTATTCTTGCTCCTTTTTTGATCGTCGCTCCTTTGAAGTATTTTTTTCTTTCTTCTGTTCTTCCAAGAAAATTATCGTTTGTGAGTGTAACATTTGGTGCAATAAAACAGTAATCTTCAATTATTGATATAGCGGTTATGTACGCGTTTGTTTCTATTTTGACGTACCTTCCTATTTTTGTTTTGTTTTCCACGGCAACTCCCCTGCCAACGATTGTATACTCTCCTATTTCAACATCTTCTCTTATGCTTGCTAAATCACCAACAAATACATAATCTTTCAATGTTGCTCCACGGTATATAACGCAGTTTGCACCAATTGTTACGTATTTTCCAATTTGCAACGGGGGTAATTCTTTTTCTTCTGTTACAGCTGAAGCTGACGCCTTAAATGGTCTTTTTCCTAAGACAGTGTTATCACCTATTATACAGCCTTCTTGAATAAATGTGTCTTTTCTAATTACGACATTGTGTCCGATGGTAACATTATCACAAATTGTAACGTTGTCTTCGATCACAACGTTTTCCCCAATAACTACGTTTTTACCAATTTTTGCTGTGCTTGATATCATCTAAACTACCTCCTTTGTTGTAGAACTAATTCAAATTATATCACAATGTTTATGATATAATTATGTTGCCAAGAATTTTTTTTAGAAAGGAGTGTTTTATTTGAAGGTTGTGTCTTTAGTTGGTGCAAGACCTCAGTTTATAAAAGAAGCAGTTTTACATAGAGAATTTGAAAGATCAAGTGTAAATGAGATATTAGTCCATTCCGGACAACATTACGATGCTAACATGTCTGATGTGTTTTTCGAAGTTCTGGGAATTAGAAAACCTGATTACTTTCTAAATGTTGGGTCAGGTAATCATGGCGAAATGACTGGGAAAATAATGATCGAGTTTGAGAAGGTAGTAATAAAAGAAAAACCCGATTTTATTATTGTGTATGGTGATACCAACACTACCTTAGCAGGTGCACTTGTTGGTGCAAAGCTCAAAATTCCAGTAGCTCATGTTGAAGCCGGAATTAGGCAAGAACCAAAAGATATGCCCGAAGAGATTAACAGAGTTGTGACAGACCATGTTTCAAAAATTTTGCTGTGTCCAACACAACGGGCCGTCGAAAATCTTGCAAGGGAAGATATAAAAAAAGGTGTGTATTTTGTTGGTGATGTTATGTACGATTTATTTTTGATTATGGAGAAAAATTTCAAGTTTGATGTTTTCAGTGAACTCAATCTGTCTGAAGGGGAGTATATTCTTGTAACTTTACACAGAGATTTTAATGTGGATAGTAGAGAAAAACTATCAAGTATTTTAAGTCAGATTTCAATGATAAGCAAGGTGAAAACGGTAGTCTTTCCAATTCATCCAAGGACAAAAAGGAGAATAGATGAGTTTGGATTAGGGTTTTTGTTAGATTCCGTTGTTTTGATACCACCTGTGGATTATCTAAATTTGATGGGTTTAGTTAAGAATGCATGGAAGGTAGTTACAGATAGTGGAGGGTTACAGAAAGAAGCGTACTTTGCCAGAAAACAAGCGGTAGTGGTGATGCCAGATACGGGATGGAAAGAGCTAGTTGAAGCTGGCTGGAATGTACTATGTGATGAGACTGATATGTATGAAAAAGTTTTCAGCGGCAGTCAAAAGAATTACCCCGTTGGTATGTATGGTACTGGTGATGCGGCAAGAAAAATGGTTGATGTTCTTCTAAATTTCAAGGAGGGATAAGTGATGAAGGTGGTTATCTTAGCAGGGGGTAGTGGGGAAAGGTTTTGGCCATTGTCAACAAGTCAAACGCCGAAGCAGTTTTTAAAATTATTTAGTGAGAAAAGTTTAATTCGTGAGACATTTGATAGAATAAATTACTTTGTTAATTTAAAAGATATTTTCGTTGTAACAAACGAAGTTTATGCAAAACAAACATACGACGAACTTTCTGAACTTCCAAAGGAAAATGTTTTGCTCGAACCTCTTAAAAAAAATACCGCTCCAGCGTGCACTTTTGCTACATTAAAAGCAAACGATGGAGAGATTATTTTAATTGTCCCAGCTGATCATTACATCCCGGATAAAGAAACTTTTTGGAATTCGATAGAAGTTGGTGTTAAGCTTTTAGAAAAAGAAGATGGAATAATAACCTTTGGTATAGTTCCGACAAGACCAGAAACAGGATATGGATATATAGAAGTCGATAGCTATATTTCTGAAAGTGTAGCAAGAGTAAAGAGATTTCACGAAAAACCACGTTACGAAGTCGCAGTTGATTATCTTGAATCTGGAAATTTCTTTTGGAACAGCGGTATGTTTATGTGGAAGAAAGAGTATTTTATTAATCAAATGAAGAAACACGCACCTAAGGTGATAACACCTTTTCTAAATTCTAACAATATGTTTGAGATATATAACACCGTTCCGTCGATAAGCATAGATTATGCTTTAATGGAAAAGGCTGATAATATTTTTGTTATTAAAGCTCAATTTTCTTGGTCGGATGTGGGTAACTGGAAAAGCTTAGAGGAAATAGGCGTCAAAAATAGTGATAGGTCAGTTGTGATTGATGGTGAAAATGTGTTTGTCAAATCTACTAAGCCCACTATTGTTATTGGTGTAAGTGATATTGTTGTTGTTGAAACAGAAAATGGTATACTCGTAGCTGACAAAAAAGATTTAGAAAAGATAAGAGAAGGTATTAAAAAATTGGGTGTTTAATCTATGTGGAGGGTGAATTTATGCAGAAAGTGGCTTTGATAGCACATGATAAGAAGAAACTTGATCTTGCTATGTTTGTAAAGGAATGGAAAAAAGTTTTCGAAAGATGTCAGCTTTATGCTACTAAATCCACAGGTACAATTATTGAAGAAAAGATAGGGCTGAAGGTGAACAAATTTGAGTCTGGTCCCTATGGCGGTGATTTGCAAATAGGTTCTATGATAGTAAATGGAGAAATAGATTTTGTAATATTCTTGCGCGATCCACTAACCGCTCAGCCACATGAACCAGATGTTAGTGCCCTTCTCAGAGTTTGTGATGTGCACAATGTTCCTTTAGCTACTAATCTTGCGACAGCTGAAGCCCTTGTTCTTGAAATTGAAAAGAAGATAATACAAGAATCAGAAGGGATCAAAGATGGTTAATAAAGATGGCTGGGTAGTTCTAATTTATTTTTTGTTGTTTCTTTTTCTTTCATGGAAGGTACCGTTTGTTGTTGGGGCCCTTGTTCTTGGTTTTTATTTTTCTATTGTACTGAGTGTTCCCTACAACTTTGTGATGGAGAGAACAGGAAAAAAATGGATTGCTATAATAGTTTACGTTTTTGTAATTTTTCTTTTTTCTTATTCGATAATTTCTTTTTTTCCAACGACGGTGGAACAGATCCAAAATATCTTTGAAAATATAAAAATTCTCGGAATTGGTGGTCACTTTCCAAGTTGGCTTGTTAGTTTGTTAAACGAATTAAAATCGAATGTAACATCGATAATGCTTGGCATTTTAAATAAAATCTTGAACATTCTTCCTTCTTTAATTTCGATGGTTATGCTTTTAGTGGTTACGTTAGTCGGTATAGAGAGTATAAAGGAACATTTTAAGAATAATCTCCACTTTTTCTTTGTTGATCAACCAACTTACGGTGAAAGATTTTCATATGAGTTTTTTGAAGGTGTAAGAACGTATATCAGAGGACAAGTGCTTGTTTCGTTAATCAGTGCTGTACTTGTTACCATTGGTTTGTCTTTCCTAAACATTCATTCTGCTATTGCACTTGGCGTTTTGATGTTTCTTGGAGGTTTTTTCCCGTTTGTGGGGCAAGTTGTATCGGCTGTGCCTATGTATCTATTAGCTATCTCAACTGGTGGTTTAAGAAAAGTTTTACTTTTAACAATTATTTTAATTACTGTCAATCAACTTGAATCATGGTTTTATGGTCCAAAAATACAGGGAAATAATCTTAAATTGCATTGGTTCATTATCTTAATTTCGATATTTATTTTCACGAGCTTGATAGGTTTTGTTGGAGTGTTAATTGCACTCCCTGTTTTGATTTTTTTAAGAACCTATTGGAAATATTATTTAAAAGGTGATGTAAAGGAGTAATTAGTATGGTTGATGAAAACGTGATAGTATATACAGATGGTAGTTTTAAGAATGGTTTGACTTCGTGCGCAGGTATAATAAAATCTTCAGATTCAAAAGTGATAGAAGAATTTCAGTTTGCTCTCACTTCTAAACTTGCGATTCATAGAAATGTTTCAGGAGAGATAATATCGGTTATGTACAGTATATATTCTTCTTTTAAGCAAGGTTTTTTTTGCTTGGACATTTTTCATGATTACGAGGGACTTTATAAATGGATTTCTGGAGAATGGAATGCTAATACAAAACTTACAAAATTTTACGTAGCTTTTGTGGAGGAGTATATTAAAAAGGGCATGAATATAAACTTTATAAAAATAAAAGCGCATCACAACAATTCACTTAATAATTATGTCGATAGACTTGCAAAACAAGCTATAGATAAGAAAATCATGAAGGGCTTTTTTATTGATGAATTTTTAGAAAGATTGAAGTTAGAAAATTTACTTTAACCCAAGAGCGACTGGTATATTTCTGGGAGAACCGTTTGTTACGTATCTATTTGAGTATACCATCGATGTTGAGCCACCACCATCGAGCATCATTGCAGATTCGTATCCCTTAAACAATAAAAACTGAGCAGCTTCGTCAAAATTCATGCCAGCTGCGTTAAAACCTTCTATAGTTATTAGATGCACCTTTCCTTCTTTAACGGCGATTATGGTCCTGTCTGTTCGTGTTGTTGGAATACCTCCACCGTATCTAAGTTTTTCTTCGTTTGCATCAGATATTATTTTTCCATCTTGAAGAAGTAAAGGGCCTGCTCCAACAGCATTTTTAATTTTAAATCCATTGTCTGTGTACAGTTCAATTGATACCGTAAGACCTATGACGTTTGTACGGAAGAATTTTTTTCTTATCTCGTTACTCATCATAATAACCATAGAATTCGAAGGGACGTATTGCACGTAGCCTTCAGAATATATTTTGTTGTTTTTCACAACAAAATATGTCTTGGAAATGTCTTTTGGAATTGAAAGAGCAAACTCGTGAGTGTATAGATTTACCTCTCCAAGTGCTTTGGTATTAACACCTTTCACAAGCAAGAGTATTTCGCCAATTCTTATCGTTATATCAACATAGTTTTTTCCTATGAAGACTTTGTTATCAGTTGTTTGAATGAACATGGGTCTTAGTCCATATCGATGTGATAGAACTCTACCATTAGCTATAACTATATCTATTGGTAAACCCGTTGCTGGATCAAAGTAATTTGCATTGACTCCGTGTTGAAAACCATTTTCAGAGAGTATGTTGTTCAACATTGAAGTACTACCGATACCCTTTTTTGGTATTAAAGGCACAATATTAACATACTTTGGATCGGCTATTAGATAGTTTACGATAAACGATCTACCTGCAAAATTTTCCACTTTTTTCGAATATTCTATTTTCTTAGTTAGTGGTGTGAACTTTATAATAATATTCTGGTCATCTATCAATACATCATAATCCTCAAGTTGCTTTGAAAGACTTAAAAGGACTGTACTGTTTGACTTAGACACATTTATCCCATTTGAAATATTTTTCGGCATATCTGCCGGTGTTATTTTTACAATTAGTGTTCCGTTTGAGTAGTTCACATCGAATAGTTCCTCTGATAATTCAGATGTTGTTGAGATGATTAATTCGTCCTCGTCATATTTTACAGAGAAAATGGAGATTGGTTTATCAAAAAAAATTTCTCCGATCTTAGATAATTTAAGGAAAATTGCAATAGTTTCTTGTTTAACTAATAAGTTACCATTTGTCAACAAATAGGCGTTGGGTATGTACTGTTCAAAATCTATTAGGAAATCTCCATCTGAACCGACGATGAGTTTTCTGTTGTATATCAAATAAATTTTTCCGTTTTTCACTATGTTGAAACCCATGTCTCTTAATTGTTCTTCTGAAAAATAGCCGTTGTTTGGTGCGAAGATTTTGTTATTTATTAAAAAAACTTGCGCAACTGTGACAGTTGCTGTTATTAGTGTTATTATGAGATATATCATAAAGTACAACTTTGTTTTTTCCACTGCTCCGACACCCCAATTTCGACTTTTTTCCTAATTATTATATCATACCATAAGATATTTTTCCAGATTTGAATCAAATTTAAGTAAAATTAAAAAAGCGGGCTGACAAATAGTCTACAAAGCCCGCTTCGATTTTTACATTCTGCTCTTATTGTATTACACCGAGTATTAAAGGTTTTAGCATAGGTTTTTGATCGGATATTCTGTAACTTTCTTCGAGTAAGCGTATTGCTTGATCAAGTTCGCTTTTTTGGCTGACGTAAAGCTTTACTAAAGTATCTCCGTGACGTACATAGTCGCCTAGCTTTTTACATATTTCGATTCCCACACTGTGATCGATCGTATCTTCCTTTGTCTTTCTTCCACTGCCAAGATGATTACAAGCAATACCTATTTTTTCAGTGTCGATTGCACTTATGTATCCTTCTTTATTCGCCTTAAATTCCACCAAGGTGGTTGATATTGGCAAAATTTCTAATGGTTTGTCAACAACTTGTGGGTTGCCATTTTGATATTGAACAAGCTGCCTAAATTTTTCTAGGGCTGCTCCGCTTTTTAGTGTGTTTTCCGACATCTTTAAGCATTCATCGAACGAACCCTTCTCTGCCAAATAACACATCCATGCTGATAAGTTGATACAGAGTTCTGTGAAATCCTCAGGGCCTTTTCCTTTAAGTGTTTCTATTGCTTCCAGCACTTCAAGAGAATTTCCTACCATCTTACCAAGTGGTACATCCATGTTTGTTAGAACAGCAACAGCCTTTTTTCCATGAGATTTAGCTATTCCTACCATCGCCTGTGCAAGTTCTGTGGCTTGTTGTACGGTTTTCATAAAAGCACCGCTACCTACTTTTACATCAAGTACGTATCCATCAGCTCCACCAGCAAGTTTCTTACTCATTATGCTTGCAGCAATTAGTGATACCTCATCTACGGTTGCTGTTGCATCTCTGAGTGCATATATCTTTTTATCTGCAGGCACAAGGTTTGCAGTTTGTCCTACTATTGCTATGTTTATTTTTTTTACATTCTCAAAAAACTCGCCTTCGCTAAGTGAAGTTCTAAAGCCAGGAATTGATTCAAGTTTATCAATAGTACCTCCAGTGTGTCCCAGCGCTCTTCCGGACATTTTTGCGACAGGTACCCCGAGCGAGGCAACAATAGGTCCCACAACTAACGTTGTTTTATCACCCACTCCACCTGTGGAATGTTTGTCGATCTTTATTCCTGGAATAGATGACAAATCAACTTTATCACCAGAATTTGCCATTACTTCTGTGAGAACAGCACGTTCTTCATCATCCATATGTCTGAAATAAACAGCCATCAAAAATGCTGCCATCTGGTAGTCAGGTATCTCACCTTTTACGTAACCATTTACTAAGAATTCTATCTCTTTTCGCGTGAGCTTTTCCCCATTTCTTTTTTTTAGTATCACATCATAAGCTCTCATTTCATTTCCTCCTTAGAGCGTTGAGTAATAACTTTTTCAGAGGGGTACTTGTCAAAATAAACCCTAAATACTGTTCCTTCCCCCACTTTACTTTCAAAATTTATGGTTGCTTTGTGTTTTTCTACGATCATTTTCACTATTGAAAGTCCAAGACCCGTACCACCAACTTTTCTACTTCTTGCTTTGTCTACTCTGTAGAATCTTTCAAAAAGCCTTCGTTGTGCATCTTCTGGAATACCAGGACCGGTATCACATACTTCAAGTACAACCTTGTCCTCTTTTTCGTAGCATTTCACGAATACTTTCTTCTCACCAGAATCTTTAATCGATGTATATTTAACAGCATTGTCAACTAAATTAAGGGATAATTGCACTAATCTGTCAAAATCACCGTAAACAAGTAAGTTGCATCCACATTCTTTGTTCAGCTCTACTCCGTAATCTTCAGCTAATGGCTCAAGGATGGCTGCAACTCTTTGCACAACGTTACACAAATCAACTTCTGTAAAGTTAAACTTTGCATCTCCAGATTCAAGTTTTTCTAAATCAAGTAGGTCGTTTATCAATCTTGTCATCCGTGCTGATTCACTCTCGATTATGCCGAGGAATCTTCTAACAAGTTCCTTGTTTGATAGATCGTCATCTAAAAGGGCTTCTGCATATCCATGTATGGACGTAAGCGGTGTCCTCAACTCGTGGGAGACATTTGATATAAATTCTCTTCTCAACCTGTCAAGTTGTTTTTCTTTTGTCGTATCATGCAAAACGATAATATATCTTTCACTTTCCTGATCAAACTTTATAGGTACTATTTTTGCATCGTAATATCTTATTTCTCCTCCGGTAGATATAGTTACATCTCCACTTTGAATTTCTCCACTTTCAAGTGCTTTCTCAAACATTTCAAGTAAATGATAGTTCTCAACTACATCATAAACCTTCCTACCTTCTACGCCTGGTCTTGTTACGTCCCTACCTGCTATGTTTGCAAAGGTAACAACGCCATCTCCTCTGACGATGATAATTGGGTCGGTAATGTTGTTTAGGATTGTAAATATGTTTTTTCTTTCTCTTTCACTCTCAGAAATTTTGTTTTCGAGTTCTTGTAACCTTTTTCTTATTTTCTCATAGATATATAAGGGAGGCGAACCTATCTCCTCCCCTATTGTTATAGCTATCTTGTTAAGATATTTGCTGAAGATGTTAACTAACCTTTTGTATATTATAAACAATATGAAAAATATAATTGCAGCTATAAAAGATAGAATCGAAAAGATAATCATTTTTTGATTATTCTTCCTTTCCTGGATCTCTGAACTTGTATCCTTTACCTCTGACTGTTACCACGTATCTTGGATTGGAAGGATCTTCCTCGATTTTCGTTCTCAGCCTTCTTATATGAACATCTACAGTTCGTGTGTCGCCAAAGTAATCATAACCCCAGAGTCTGTCAAGTAATACATCCCTTGAAAAAACCTTGCCTTCGTTCTCTGCTAAGAATCTTAAAAGATCAAATTCAAGTGGTGTTAGACTCACTTTTTTGCCTTTCACCCTGACTTCGTACTTATCTATATCGATTTCAAGGTCTTTTGCAACTATTTTCTTTGGTTTTTCTTCTTTTACAACCGTTCCAAGTTGCATTCTTCTAAAAACTGCTCTTATTCTTGCAAGCAGTTCCCTAACGCTAAATGGCTTAACTATGTAATCATCCGCTCCTAGTTCAAGCCCCAAGACTTTATCGAACTCTTCTCCTTTAGCACTTAGAAAGATAACAGGTGTGAGTTTGTGTTTGTCAGTAGCTCTTATCGTTCTTACAAATTCAAATCCGTCCATATTTGGAAGCATAATGTCAACTATGAACATGTCGACATCTTTTTCTTTAAGCTCCTGGAGTGCTTTTTCTGCATCTTCAACAGGTACAATATCGTAACCTTCTTTTTGTAATGTAAAACTAACCAGTTCCAAAATCTCAGGTTGATCGTCGATGATCATGATCGTCTTTTTAGCCATTTATAAAACCTCCTTAAATTAAGATTGTCTTCTTTTACAATTATATCACCGAAAGTTACCTTTTGTCAAAGAGTTTTTTTTGTCTGGTTTATCAAAAGTTACGTGTAACATTGTTAAATTTTCGTTTTTAAAAAACAAAAAGGGCAAAAATCGTAGCTTAAGAAGAGATTTTTGCCCTTTTTGGTTTTTTAACTGAATAAAAATATTTTGAGAGGCTAAATTCTTCTGAAGGCATCGAGTACAGCTTCCGCCACAGCTCTTTCAAAGTTTCCATCATTAATGGCAGTTCCTATGATGCTTTCTTCAATGCCGTTATACTGCTTGGTGATATGAACAAGTACATATTTTTTGCCAACAAAATAAACCTCTGCAATGTCGTCGAAAGACAATGCAAAATCGTGAACCTCAGATAGAGCGTTAAGAACAGCGTTGCCAACAATTTTTGGTAGATTTCTTGTGGTTTTCGGCCCGGAAAATTCTCCATAGAATTCTTCTTCGCCGTGTTCTATTGTAACTGTTACTCTGAGATTTCTTTCGTCTATGTTTTCTATCCTCAAATTAGAGAGTTGATACGGTAGTACTTTTTGAGCTTTGATATCACTCTCAATTTGCGCTATTGAAATGATTTTTCTGTCAAGTCTTACACCGGTGCTTGCGAGAACAACTGTTTCTATGTCCCTGACAAGTTGTTTTGGACTTTTATCGCTAGATGTAATTATATGAATTTCATGAAAATTTGAACCATCACCTACGATTTTAACAGCCTTTACGCCCGGTACCCTGGATATTAATTCTTCTATCTTTATAACGTCCAAAGTAGGCATGCAATCCTCCCCTTTTGGAATTAAAACTATTAAAATTAAAATATTTATAGGCTTTCTTACATTTTGGTATGTATGTTCCCAAATTCATGAAATATTATACCACCTTTTTGTTGTTTTTCAAAAATTGAGATTTTTGCTATAATATTTTAGAATAAAAGAACTTAGCTTGAAAAATAAGAAGAAAAGGGTGGTTTACGTGGGAAGACTAATTTTTGGTACAGCTTACGAGGGTATGTTAAGATTATCGGCAATTGATTCAAGAGATATTGTTGATGATTTAAGAAACAGGCATAAACTGGGATACCTTCCAACAGTTGTACTTGGTAGGCTTGTTACAGCCAGTAGTTTAGTTATACCTTGGCTTTCTGAGAAAGAGGTGATAACTTTTCTTATCTCTTCAACAGGTCCAGCTGGTAATGTTGCTAGTCAGGCAAATGCCAAAGGTAAAGTTAGAGGTTATATAAGTAATACCAATTTCGAGCTTGAACCAAACTCGCTTGGTAAATTTGATGTAAAGAATGCAATAGGTAAAGGTGAGTTAACGGTTGTAAGAGATATTGGCTTAAGATATCCTTATGTTTCAAAAGTGCCAATTATTTCCGGGGAAATTGCCGAGGATATAGCATATTATTATACTAGATCAGAGCAATTACCATCCGCCTTTGCATTAGGTGTTTTGATGGATAAAAATGGAGTGGTAAGTGCTGGTGGTATAGCTGTGCAAATTCTTGATAAAAACCTTTCTTATAGTATTGTTGAAAAAATTGAGGAAAGATTGAAAGATTTCTCAGTAAGCTCAATGATGAAAAATAATTCGTTAGAAGATATTGTAAGGTTTGTTCTGAATACTGATGCTATACTATTTGAAGAAATGAACGTAGTTTTTGGGTGTAACTGTAGCAGGCAAAAAGCATTTGAATCGTTGAAAGTTCTTGATATAAGTGATATTTACGAACTAATTGCAGAAGCTAAGGCGGAGATAACTTGCAAATGGTGTGGTAATCAATATGTTTTTGAAAAGGACGAACTTCAAAAAATTTTTGAAGACAAAAGAAAAAATCAATGATAGATATGAATTAGTTTTTTTATTAATTCGTTTGCTTGTTTTTCGTTTCCCAGAAGATACGTTTCCATTATTTTTTTTACGTAATCTTCTATTTCCTCTATGGATAATTTCGTAATGTTGTAAGTTATTCGACTTATCTTTGGATGTGATGTTTTCTCTGGTTTTTCAAAGCTGTAAAATAGTTCTTCCTCAAGTTTTTCACCGGGTAATGTACCAGTATATTTAATTTCTATATTCTGTTTTCCCATAATTTTTGCCAGTGATTTTGCTACTTGCTCGACAAAAATTTGCTCACCCATATCAAGTACAAATAATTCTTTACCTTTTGAAAATGCACCGGCTTGTATAACGAGCGAAACAGCTTCAGATATACTCATCCAATACCTTTTCATCCTCGGGTCTGTAATAGTAACAGGCATTCCTTGTTCTATTTGTTTTTTGAATTTCCATAGCACACTGCCTCTACTACCTATAACGTTTCCAAATCTTACAATGGAAAAGTATGTTTGACAGCTATCGGGTATTGAGAGTAAATATATCTCTGCTATACGTTTACTTATACCCATGTAAGAAGTGGGGTTAACTGCCTTATCAGTGGAAATAAAAACGAATCTCTCGACTTGGTGTTTGCACGATATCTTCGCAAGGTTTATCGTTCCAAGTACATTAACTCTTAGTGCCTCGTAAAGATTTGATTGCATAAAAAATACGTGCTTATGAGCAGCTGCATGAAACACAATTTCTGGTTTAAGCTGTTCAAAAATTTTTTCAATATGTTTTTCATCGGATACATCGGCAACCACTGGCTGGATGTCAAGCTGAGGATAGTCTAACTTTAACTCGTTAAATATTTCGTAAATGCTGTTTTCTCCTCTACCAAGAATTATAAGTTTTTTTGGTGAAAATTTTGAAACTTGCCTTGCTATTTCAGAACCTATGCTTCCACCAGCGCCAGTGATAAGTACAGTTTTCCCTGCTATGTACTGACTGATAGATGAGATATCCACGTCAACAGGTTCTCGACCTATTATATCCTGGATGGATATTTCTCTCAAATCACTAATCGTTGGTTCTTTGTTTAAAAGCTGTGATATGGAGGGAAATGTCTTAATACTTATCCTACTTGTGTCTACGTTTGACACTATTTTGTTCATAAGCTCTTTTGATGCAGATGGAATCGCAACAATTAATTCTTCTATTTCAAGTGTTGGTAGATATGTATTTATACTATCAATCGAACCAAAGATCTTTACTCCGGCTATATATCTACCTATTTTTGTCGGATCGTCATCAAAGAACGCAACCACATAACCATAATTTGTGCGCTTTATTTCGTTGAGTAATAATACACCAAGATCGCCTGCTCCTATAATCCCTATACGTTTTCCGCTTTTTCTTCTCCAGTTTATAAAAAATTGGTAAAATAACCTTGCACTTACAAGTAGAAAGTAACTTCCGAGAAAAGTAAGCATTCCAACTGAACGTGGTAAAGAAGCAACGTGCGCAAAATAAATTATCATCAAAGTAAAAGCGTAACCAAAAAATAACCCCCTCAAAAGTATGATAAACTCCTTGGGGGTAGCATAACGCCATATTATTTTGTAAGTACCATTCAGTATATTTGACATTATCGTAACTACGATGAGTATGTAAACACCTTTTGAAAATTTCGACATTTCTTTGAAGTCAAAACCAAATCTCACAAACAGTGCATTTAAACCAGCAAGGATAAGTAGTAAATTATCAATTAAGAAAAGCCAGAAGTTTCTTTTATTTAGTACTATAGGAAATTTGGTGTTTTCTTTCAAATTTCTGGTGCACCTCCGGGTATGTAATCTACCTTAGCTCCAAGTTTTCTGAATTTCTCAACAACATTTTCGTAACCTCTAAAGATATGCTCTACATGTGTTACTTCTGTTTTACCCTCAGCTGATAGCCCAGCGATAACCAGCGCTGCTGTTGCTCTCAAATCTGTTCCCATGACTGTTGTGCCTTGCAATTTTTCGACACCGTTTATGAAAACTGTATTTTCAATTATTTTCATATCTGCCCCCATTCTGACAAGTTCACCAACATGTGCGAATCTGGTTTTGAACACATTTTCCGTTACTGTACTTGTTCCTTGTGCTAAGGATAGGTAAACTATTATCTGCGGTTGCAAATCTGTCGGAAAACCTGGATAAGGTAATACGTTTATATCACAGCCTTTCCATCTATGCCAAGTCTTCAACTCTACTTCATTTTTTCCCTTTTTCACAATTGCACCTGTTCTTTCTAGGGTAAACCAAAGCGCATCAAGATGCTCTGGAACGATATTTTTTATCAATCCCTTTCCTCCTGTTGAAAGTATACCAATAGCATACGTTCCTGCTTCTATCCTGTCGGGTATTATTGTATGCTCACAACCATGTAATTGCCTTACACCTTCAACAATTATTTTACTTGTACCAGCGCCCGAAATTTTTGCTCCCATTTTGTTGAGTAGGTTTTGTAAGTCAACTATTTCTGGTTCCATTGCAGCATTTTCTATAACTGTTATACCAGGAAGTATGGCTGCTGTACTCATTATGTGTTCTGTGGCACCAACACTGGGAAATGGTAGATATACAGATGTTTCTTCGTCCTTTTTTCCACGTTTTGCAAGAATTTCACCATGATCGTATGTGATCTCGAAACCTAACCTTCTTAAACCTTCAAGGTGGAAATCAACAGGTCTAACCCCTATAGCACAACCTCCTGGTAACGGTGTACTTGATTCACCCATCAATGCAGCTATCGGTCCAAGAACGTTAAAAGAGGCTCTCATCTTTCTAACAAGATCATACGGTACGTGCGTTGAAAGAATCTTACCTGAAATTTTTACTGTACCACTTTCTTTGTTAAAAAAGACATTCTTGCCAGCTGTTCTTAAGATGTCTATCATTGTCTCTACATCAAACAAAACAGGGACCTTATGTAGTACCACTTCTTCGTCGGTTAGCAATGTAGCCGCAAGAAGAGGTAAAGCGGAATTCTTCGCTCCTGAGATTTCAACCTCTCCATCTAAAACACTTCTTTCGACAATTATTGACCCCATACGCGTTATACTCCTTTACTCTTTTGATTACTCTACTTTCTTTACAAGTTCTTCTATGTTTGTTGAGTCGTCAGGATAATTTGAAATTTTTACTGATGCTGGAATGTTGTGAAGTGCTAATGCATTTTCTATTCTTTCTTTGACCTTTTGGCTATTTTCTTTATTTACCTCTGTGAGAAGTATCATGAATTGATTTTCTGAAGTTCTTCCAACACTATCAAGAGGAACTCTAACGAGTTCTTTTAAGAGCTTACCTGTGCTTAAAAGTGCTTGTTCTTTTTCGATTTGTTCCATCTTTTCAAAACCATCAATTGTAACTGTAATTAATGCGTATCCAAAATTTTCCTCGAAAGCCTTTTGATGGTAGTAAGATAATAATTTCATCATATGTTCTTTTGAATACACTCTGGTAAGAGGATCAATCATTCTTCTTGTTCCAACATCTTTTATGAAGTCATCAAAAACTTCAAACTGCTTTTTCATTATAGAAGAATATTCGTTAAGTAACATCTCAAGTTCTGATTCTCTCATTCTTAATCTGGAAACTTCATCTTCGAGTTCTCTAACTTTTTGTAATAATTCTTCGTGAGAAAGTTTTTCATACTCCATGATTAGTTCCCCCCGTTCGTTTCATATTTTTCCAAAATAAAAACATATTCTGGGATTTGCGGAATTGACATTTTAAAAACACCGTTTCGATATTCTCCAATAGAAAGTCCAAATGATTTTAACAACTTCCCATATGGTAGATATTCCGACATATATACTTTACCGTTGTTGACATGATTTGGATCAGGAATTTCAATCCGATACTTACTATAGTAACCTACGATTTTTACCTTGAAATTTACATCAGTTTCGTCGCTTGACTCTATTGTAACTGGGAACTCCTCTTCCCACCATTTAGATACATATCCCACGCTACCGGTCTTTTTTACAAAACCTATCAACGAACCATCTG
>JBCNVJ010000100.1:0-5390 GCA_039630255.1 Fervidobacterium sp.
CTTCTTACCCATTCTTGAGCTATGAATGCACCAACGTCGTCGGCGAATGTACCAGGACCAAACCCTGCATCAAATCCAAGTTCTTTCGCAAGTTCATGCGTTATTCTTGGCCCACCAACAACTACAAATTTAAGTCTTTTAATTCCTTCCGCCTCAAGTATTTCTATTAGATTTGTTAGGTTTTTTTGCTGTGGACAGTTTTTTTGCGTAACTGTTTGTGAAACAAGTAGTGCATCGGCTTTGACTTCTATTGCCTTGGCAACAAACTCTTCATTTGGTACTTGACTTCCCATGTTGTAGACTTCGAACATTTTGTATCTCTCAAGTCCGTAATGTCCGGCAAAACCTTTCATGTTTAGTATAGCATCAAGCCCTACGGTGTGTGCATCCGTTCCCGTTGTCGCACCAACAACCACGAGTTTTCTTCCGATGTTTTTTTCTATAAATTCGTCTATTTCTTCCATTGTCATTCTGTGTACTTCGACTTTAGGTACTTTAATTACTGTGTAATCTATTGTGTAGACACAATCTCCGTAACCAACAAAGAATGTAAACCCTGGTGTAAGTTGGTGGTGATATACTATCATGGGATTGTCAAGTCCCATTTTTTTCATAAGCAGTTTGGCAGCTTCGACTGCTTCATCACCATCTGGAACTGGTAGTGTGAAACTGACTTGGACCTTACCATCGTTCATCGTGTCACCATATGGTTTTATAGCTTGAAGATTCAACGTTTTGTCAAAATCCTTTTTGTCAAGTGAGTACAATCCTCCCGACATAAATTTCCTCCTTTCGGCTCTATTTCTTATATCTCAGCTTTTGGGTTCATCTTTTCCTCAAACGGGTTGTAGTAGTACTTTCCTTTTTCAAATACTCCATCAAGTCCCTTTCCACCTTTCATCGAACGTTTTGTGTTTGCGAAAACTCCTTTTTCCAGTGATTTGAACAATCCGTCTTCTCTCATTTTTTCCAACAGTTCTATTGCTTGATCGAGTACTTCTTGTGCGCGTCTTTGGATTATTCCACCTGGTTTAAACACAATTTCATCACCGATGTTTTTCATGTTGTTGAATATGTACTTTGCTGTGTCAATTGCTATGTATCTATCGGATAAAAACGGTGTGTGTATTGCTTCAGTCATCATTCCAAGTAGTTGTATTCCTTGTTTTGTCCAGATTCCTATGACATTGAACATTGCATCCTGTACAAGTCCTCTGAATATGTTGCCTGTCATAAATCTGGTTGGTGGCATGTACTTAAGTGGCGCTTTTGGGAATAACTCTCTTGAAAGTTGAGCCTGTGCAAGTTCGTACAAAAATCCATTTTCTAACGCCGGATCCATCTCAAAAGCATGTCCGAGTCCCATCTGTTCTTCAGGAATTCCAGCCAAAAGTGCAAGTTGTTCATTGATAAGCTGCGAAGATATTACTGTATATCCTTGTTCATACGCATCAGCAGTTGTCAAATAATTATCCTCACCTGTATTTATTATTATCCCAGCGTAGCCAAGTATGATCCTTGAAAAGTACTGATCAACCATTGTGCGTATCATGTTTATATCCCTAAACAATATTCCATAGAGTGCATCGTTTAGCATGACATCAAGCCTTTCAAGTGCACCGAGTGCTGCTATCTCTGGCATACACAAACCTGAACTGTAATTTGTTTGTCTTATATACCTGCCAACTTCATTTGCTACTTCATCAAGTGCTTTTCTCATTATTCTAAAATTTTCCTGTGTTGCAAATGTTCCTCCAAAACCCTCCGTTGTTGCACCGTAAGGCACGTAATCAAGTAGACTTTGGGCAGTTGAACGTATAACCGCTATTATGTCGGCACCTTGTCGTACAGCAGCTTGTGCCTGTACAACGTCTTCGTATATATTACCTGTTGCGACGATAACGTATATGTAAGGTTGGAGTGGATCACCAAGTTTTTCAAGTAACATTTTCCTTTCTGATTTTTTTTCATCTATCTTCCGAATGGCTTTTTGAGAAAACTCATCGACAATACCTTTTATTTCGCTCATGCTGTGCATCGGTAATTTTGTTAAATCCAGCTTACCACCCGCAACTTCTTGAGCGATTTCTTGAGGTTCCATACCAGTTTCTAACATTGCATTTCCTATATACAGAGTCACACCATTTTGCAGTGCTCCCTTTTCTTTTAAATGATCAACAACTACGTTTGGTAAAGGTATTTCATCACTTGTCACACCATCTATTCCAAAGAATCTACAAATCGTTCTCTCAACACTTACAGTTGAGTACTTTTTTACAAACTTAACCACATCGATGGCTATATCCTTAGCAAGTTGACGAGCTTTTTCAACCTTCTTTGGATCTACACCAAGTTTGCTTTCAAATACTTCAGACATCTTTGTACCTCCTTGATCTATCGATATTTAAATTTTCTTTTGACTTTTGTATTATCTGTGAATTTATTCCAAGTAACTCCATAATTTTGATGGCTTCTTTTGGTACGGTCGATTCATTACTTTCAATTAGGGTGTAATCTATGTAATTTTGAATATTTTCAATCAGTTTCTCTGGTTGTTCTGAAGAAGAAAATTCTATGTCTTCTCTTAACCCTTTTACTCTCAGTCTTTTTTTAGAATGAATATCATCTAAGTGCGTGACAATTAAAGTATAAGAACTGGTGTTTTCAAATTCATCAACGATTGCATTAACAATCGCGTTAGCCTCGTATGGATTTGTTGTCCTGGCTGGCTCGTCTATAAGTACAAGGCTTCGAGAAAGCTTTGCTTTACTTAATGCTTCATTTATCATTAGTATTTCTGAGCCGAAGGAAGACAGTCCACTAAGAGGTTTTTGGTAATCTTCTGCAATAATTGCAATTGAATCTAAAAAGATTGTTTTACATCTTTGTGCAGGTACAAAAAAACCAAGTTGTGCCATATACTGGACAAGCGCAACGGTTCTTAATATTACGCTTTTTCCAGACATATTTGCTCCTACTATGATTGTAACACCAGGACGTATATCTATGCTCACTGGTTGGTAATTTTTCGATTTACTTTTTAGTTCTTCTTTGAGCTTTGGGTTAAACATGTTCTCTATGTGTATGTTGAAGTCTTTAAAATCTTTCTCAAAGTTCACTATCTCTGGCTTGCTTAATTCACAATTTATTGCTAATTTTGCCTTCGTAATTATTACATCAAGGTATTTTACTTTTTCTATTGATTCCATAATGATATTTGAGTAACCAGAAAGCCTTGCAGATATGTTTTTCAGTATCTGCTTTTCTAACCTTATCTCTTGTTCGGACAATTCGGCAAGTTGTAATTCATCGTAAGTTTTCAATTTAATCAGTTCGCGCTTTTTTTTACGTATTTCCTTTAGTTCTTCGCTGTAAGTGTCATAGACGTAAAACGTTGGCAATCTTGTTTTTTCTGGGTCGAGTATGTCGATAACGTTTAAAAGTTGCGGAGGTAATAAATCCTTAGGAACTTTTCCTGAGATTTTTTCGCATATATCTTCAACAACAAGCGCATATTTTTTTAATTCAAATAGTTCAACTTCGTCTAATACTTCTCCACTCTTAAGTCGTTCAACACTTTTTGAAATGTCAACTACATTCTCAAATTCTTTAATAATTTCTTGAGTAATTACAGATTGCTCGATCAGTCTCACAAATAAAGTAATATCATCTAAGTGTTGAGCAATATGTTCAAAACTAAGTGGTTTGAGATGTTTGAAGTATTTTTGACCAAACGGAGTTTTTGGTTCAAGAAGTGTTTTTATATAATCAAATCCTATTGTCCTTTCAAATTCCTCTGTTTTTGAAGGTATAGTTGAAAAGACAGACAATTCCATCACCTACGCACGTCGATTATAGGGATATTTATAACTTTTCTCAGTTCATTTATAATAGATTCTGAATCAATTAAGTACCCAGTTGGAGAGTAAGGATTTACTGTTATTCCTATAACGTTTGTCTTCTCAAGTACTTTTATATTCGGTCTGTATTTAACAAAGTATTCATAAGAAATGAATATTTTTGTAAAATCTCTTACGATTATTTGCTTATCATATACTGTTCTTAACACACTATCGGTGAGTGCTCCTGGGATATATATGCAGGAAAAACCACCTTCTATTTCTTTGAGTTTTTGTAAATTGAGAGCGGATGATACATTTGTTTTTTTCCATTCTCTCCCATCAAACGTACAAATATGATTACTGTTTACAATTTCCGAAGGGATTTGTTTTTCAAAAACATCTAATGTGCATAGGTTGTATACGTACTTTGTATGTCTGATAATTTCCCTTTTTTCTAAGGAATAAGCTGCTCCGGTGGCAAGTATTACACTGTCTGCGATCGATGGTTTTGCTTGACTGAATCGTGAGAGTGCACCATCTATTATAACCAGATCTGCAATGTTACTTAAATACGTTGCAACTTCTTTCATCCAGGCTGTGGTAGGAGGTCCTGATAGTATTACTTTTCCTGGTTCACACGCACGTGCTATGATTAATCTACCAGTTGGTGTTGTTTGAGTGGAGACGTATAGAATCTCCGACAGCACAGTTCTTCGCTTGAAAAAGAATTCTGTTGTAGTATAAATCTGTCCTTCATCAACATAAACGGACGGTTTTGGACTTCCAAATACTATATCTTTTTCCTCACCGTCCGTGCCTATGGATGTTAAGGCTATATTTTTCTTTCCCGTTAAGCATTTAACTATGAAATTCAAAGTTTCCGTTTTGCCAGTATTTTTCTCGAGTCCTATGATCGCTAAAATTTTGGCGTTTAAAACAGATTGTATAAGTACAGATTTGTCATCCATATTCGTTAAATTTTCACAAGGGCTTCCCCTTCGATCGCGTTATCTCCATTTTCTTTAATTACGAATGTGTCAAGCAGAACTCGCCTTTTTTCCTTATCTATTTCTTTGACAATTAATTTGACAGTAACTTCTTCACCAACATAAACTGGTTTTTTAAACTTTGCGTTTTGCATAAGGTATATTGTACCTGCACCTGGAAATTCCATACCAAGTACAGCGGATATTATTCCAAGTGATAAGACACCATGAGCAATCCTACCTTTGAATATAGTATTTTTTGCAAATTCTTCATCTAAGTGAACTGGGTTCTTATCACCTGTTGCTTCAGCAAATAATTTCACCATTTCGTCTGTCACGGTTTTCTTGATTTCGTAAATTTGCCCAACGAAGATGTCATCTATATTTGGTACCATATTTTAATTTCCTCCTTTGATTTTTTCTTTCCAATTTTTGATTCTCTCATGTCTTTCTAAATGTGCAGGCTCTATGCTTATTTTCTTATCGGTGAACAATGAGGCAACTCCAGAGAATTTGTATTTGTCTCTGTATTCACTATCATCAACATCACTTTAGGTGTCTT
>JBCNVJ010000101.1:0-1458 GCA_039630255.1 Fervidobacterium sp.
TACCAGGTAACATGTAACCTGGTGATTTGAAGAAATTGCTTTCATCTCAGGATATTCTTTATCACATATATCCATTCTAAACGGACATCTTGGATGGAAGAAGCAACCCTTCGGTCTTGCTATTGGACTTGGAACGTTTCCAGTAAGTATTATTCTTTTTCTTTTCTTTTCAATTGCTGGATCAGGTATTGGTGAAGCAGATAACAATGCCTTTGTGTATGGATGAATTGGATTGTCAAACACTTCATTTACATCTCCCATTTCGACTATCTTCCCTAAATACATGACAGCAACTTTGTGGCTTATAAATCTAACAAGTGCTAAGTTGTGCGAAATGAAAACGTAAGTTAGCCCCAGATCAGCTTGGAATTTGAGTAAAAGGTTGACTATTTGAGCCTGAACTGAAACATCAAGTGCAGAAGTAGGCTCGTCAAGATAAATTATTTCAGGATCAACACTCAAAGCTCGTGCAATAGCTATTCTCTGTTTTTGTCCACCACTGAATTGATGTGGATATCTATCCATGTGGAATGGTTTTAATCCAACCATTTTTAATAACTCTACTGCCTTATCATTTGCTTCTTGTTGGTTTTGTACAATTTTATGAAACAGCATCGGTTCTGTCAAGATCTGTCCTACGGTCATTCTTGGGTTTAGCGAACCTATTGGATTTTGGAAAACTATCTGCATCTTTCTTCTGAAAGGTAATAATTCGTCTCTTGAAAGTCTTGATATATCTTTTCCAAGGACTTCTATTTTTCCATCAGTAGGATCTATCAATCTTAACATTGTTCTTGCTGTTGTTGTTTTCCCACATCCGGATTCTCCAACAAGGGCAAATGTCTCTCCACGTTTAACTTCGAAAGAAACTTCATCAACTGCCTTCACGTCTGCAACGTGTTTTTTTATTAGAAAACCTTTGTATATTGGGAAATACTTTTTCAACTTTTCAACTCTTATGATTGTTTCTTTTGCTTTATCAGACATTTACATCCCCTCCAGCTTCTACAGGGTTAAAACACCTTACGTAGTGACCTGGTTGCAGTTCTTCAAATTTTGGTAATTCTTTTGAACACCTATCAAGTCTCCTCGGACACCTTGGTGCAAATGGGCAAACATCTGGAACATCTATCATTCTTGGTGGTTGGCCTGGTATCGATTCTAATTTTTCTTGTTTAATATCGACCCTTGGTATAGATTTAAGAAGCATATTTGTATACGGATGCATTGGTTGATGAAAAAGTTCTTCTGCGGGCGCAAGCTCCATTTGTCTTCCACCATACATAACCATAACTCTATCCGCCATCGCAGATATTACACCAAGATCATGTGTTATAAATATTGTACCTGTTTTTAGTTCTCTTTGCAGGTTTTTCATTAATTCCAGTACCTGAGCCTGTATTGTAACATCAAGCGCTGTAGTTGGTTCATCCGCAATCAGTATTTTCGGGTTACATG
>JBCNVJ010000102.1:0-1262 GCA_039630255.1 Fervidobacterium sp.
GTCATTGTTTTTGTGTTTTTCAATACATCTTTGCTAACTTCCTTAAGATGAGTTGGATAACTGAAACCATTGAGAAAACCACCTGCAACCACTAAAGCCATAGCAGTGAAAAGCACCCAAAATTGAATCATCTGGTTCCATGTGGTTCCCTTCATTCCACCCATAGCAACATAAAAAGCCATAACGACAACAACCACTATTACGCCGGTCGTATAGGGATCAAGACCAAATATTCCAGCACCTACTAATACTTGCCAGGTTGTGCCAGCACCGTACATCTGTGGTGCAAGATAAAATATATAAATCAATTGAACCATTATGATTCCGATAATTCTTGCAAGATCCTTATTGCCAAAACGAGCATATAGAAAATCAGGAATTGTGTATTCTCCGAACCTTCTTAATGGAGATGCAAGAAAAAGTACAACTGGAACAAAGGCAGCTCCAAACCCTGTTCCGTACCAAACACCGTCAAGACCAGATGCATAAACTGCGGCTGCAACACCTAAGAAAGACGCTGCTGAAAAATAGTCACCACATATCGCTGAAGCGTTAGTGAAGTAACCTACTTTTCTTCCAGCCAGATAAAAATCTACGGAAGTTCTTGTAAACCTTCGAGTGTAGAAAGAGATACCAATGGTAATCAGTAGCAAGGCTAAAACCATTAATATTGCTGCTACGTTAGTCATTTTTCCTCACCTCTTCTTCGCCACCCAACAACTTGTCTTCAAGTGCGTTGGCCTGCTTCACATAGAAGTAACCCAAAATCACGTAGAATACATGAAAGAGAACTGCAACTACCAGATAGTTTAAGGTAAAACCGCCCCAGATCGGCTTACCATACCACCATTCGGCACTACCACTCAGGAAAGGAATTAAGAGAACTGAAACAAAGAACACAATGCCATAAGTAACCGCCAATTTCAATTGTGCCCTATAAGCCCTATCGACTTCTTCAGGCGTGTCCACAAATTCAACTTCTTTCCTATCTACCATAGCGCATACCTCCCTTCAAAACTATTTCTTGATAACCATAACAGGCACTGAAGAAGCTCTAACTACAGCTTCTGCAACGCTTCCCATGGCAAGACGAGCAAGTCCAGTTCTTCCTGTATCTCCCAAGATAATGAGATCAAAATTTTCACGTTCAGCATATTTGACAATCTGAGGAGCGACACCACCTCTTAAGATTTCCGTTTTGCATTTAACACCGTTTACCTCTGCAAACTTTTTTGCAAGTTCCAATCCTGCCTCCGATGGAT
>JBCNVJ010000103.1:0-4178 GCA_039630255.1 Fervidobacterium sp.
AACAATAACAGATGCTACTTTCGATGAGTTAAAACATTAAATACAGTCAAAGAGTAAAACTAATAAAGATAATCAGTTCAAATGAGTCGGTTAAAGAATACTTCGTACCAAAAAACGGTATAAAAATTTTGGAACAGTACATCAATTAGAGAATAATATTTTTGTATACTATATTTTTTTCCTTTACGAATGTAACTTGTGTGTTATAATTAAAATGAATGATTTTTTAAATTCATCTCTTGTGCGTTTCTCGTGTGGAATTTTGGACAAAGATCACTGTTTAGATTACTGGGGACTGGAGGAGGATGAAACTGAGAAGATTGAACTTGCGTAGTGGTGTTTATTTTCCCATTTTGATTTCTTTTCTTATGTCAGTTTTGCTCTTTTTCGTTATTCATTTGTCATTTAGGCTTGCAACAAGCCCTGAAGGAATTGTATTATCAAGATGGAATGTGCAACTCCCGTTTTATAAACAGTTAACAAAGCCATCTTCTTTAGAGTTAAAAACAAAATTCAATTGGTATGGTAACAAAGATGATTTGTCTATAATTTTCCCAAAGGTTATAGGTAACAGGTTAGAGGTGTATGTAAACAAACATTTTGTATGCGCTTTTGGAGATAAAAGTGGCAATATTTGGCCTAAAGCACTTGTTGTTGAGTTACCAGAAAGCGTGTTGAAAGCTGAGAATGAAATAAGTTTGATTTTACATGGTACTGTTGGATACGGTGTTTCTTACTTTCCTTGCATTTTGAATTCTTCCAAAGCAAAGAATAAAGCATTGTTGATAGAAATTTTAAGGAACAATATTAGTTTAATTGCTGTTGGTAGTGCGTTGATAATTTCGTACATCTTGCTTTTTGCTTTTTCGATAGTTGATACGCCAGAAAGAAAAATGTATTTGTACACAGGTTTTGCAATGTTGATGACAAGTTTTTCACTGATACAGTTTATCTACAGAGAAACATCTGGTTCGGTTGCAGCATACCTTTTTTATGAAAAAATGGCTATAGTTTTTCCTGTTTTTGGTCTAACATTAATTTATTTTGGTCTCAATGAATCTATTCAACGCAAAGTACCAAAGTTTCGTAGGATAATCTTAATTGCTTCACCTTCAATATTAGCGGCCGGGTTGTTTCTTTCGTCTACGATAGGAACTGTGAATATCCTGATTGCAATAACCCAATTTTACGCAATGTTACTTATATTTCTCACACTCTTTCTTATTATTCGTTACAAAATGAAACAGTACTATTTTCCAATCATATTTCTTGCACTTACCGCTCTTCAAACATTGTATGTTCTTATTGCTGTGAGTCCAGACGAGTTACTAATAGTTTATGGGAGAATTGTCTTTTCGCTTTACATTGGCACGTTTACAATTCAAAAATTCAAGACTATTTCCGAGATAAAGAAATTTCTCGAAAGAGAAAATCTCATCGATAAGCTCACCGGAGCGTATAACAGAAAGATAATTGATTATATCAAAACCGAAGGGGTTCTGATACTGCTTGACTTGGATAATTTCAAAGAAATTAATGATAAATATGGACATATGCATGGAGATGAATTGCTGAAGAGGTTTGCTGAGCTTGTGAAAAAGCACACAAGACAAGGTGAAGATTATTTTATAAGACTTGGTGGAGATGAATTTTGTATTATAACTACTTCCTTAGACGTTGATACAATGATTAACAGGATTTATAACGCCTCTAGGAATGAGCTTGGATTGAGTTTTTCTTACGGATACGCTGTAATGAGAGATTTTGACGAAGCGTATTCAGTTGCAGATAAGATCATGTATGAGCGAAAACAACGCTTAAAAAGGCAGAAATGAAAGGAGTGATTTTTATTTACAAGAAGATTTCGCTGTTTTTGGTTTTCGTTCTGCTTACGAGCTTATTTTCACAATCAATGCAAATCTTAGTTCGGAGTATAGATGTTTCAATTCCAGATTCTCTGTTTAAATCAACTGGGAGTAAAACGTTTAATGTTCAGTATATTAAACTGTTCTCTGACTCAGAAGGGAAAGGATACATTGTAAAGGCTTGGTATTTTCAGCCGGGCACAAGTACTATGAATTTCAAATTAAGATTGGTAGATGAGAAAGGTAATAGAGAGTATTCGTATGAATTTCAAGGGATCAGAGATAAATCGTACATAAGAATGAAGAACATACTCGTTGTTTGTCCTGCAAATTTTAAAATTTATATTAACAATGAACTAATCCCTGAAGAAAAAAAATCAACAAGTGATATTATTCCAGAACCAACAGCTTCAGCGAGTGAGGTTGGAGGAGCAATGGTTAAAGTCTTGCAAAGAACAATTTCCGGTTTTGCCGAAATTTCAAGTGGAATGAGTGCATCAAAAGATGAAGAGGTGATAGTTCAAATAATAGCTGGCACGTTCCCTACAGGTGGATACAGGATAGAAGTTGATGAACCGGATATTGTTTATCCCGTAACTGGTAGGAGAGGAAAGATAACGATAACGGGAGTATTTTATAGACCTGGAAAAGGTGACATGGTAACACAAGCTTTTACAACGCCAACTAAGAATATTTCCATAGGGAGATTACCCCGCGGCGATTACGACTTGCACATCAAAATAAAAGACTTGGGAGAGTTTTACTTAACACTCAGTGTAAATTAAACCTTTTCCAATCTGTAAAGATGAAAAATTTTTAAAGTTAGTTGATATTCTGTTGTCATTATAATCAGATTTCTCAAAGATACTCTATATTTTGTGTAGCAAATAAAGTAGTTGAAAAGTAATAAAAATAGATGATAATATGAAAAGAAAAAAGCATACACTCTACGCAACATTTATATAATACATTTTTTATCTACACTAAATTTTTTACTTATGTAATCATCTTATGTGATTTTTCGAATGATGTTTCTGGATTTCTCTTACAAAAATCATAAAACCGTACTTATTCTTTCAGGGAGGTGCATACTGGTCTTTACCACAAATTCTTTAAATACTTTTGACATTATATTTATCGCTTCATTTATATCTTCATTCAACGCATACCCACAATTTTTCCACACACACAATTCCTTGTGTTTTTTGTTACTTTCCTTAATACATACTTGCTGCATCTTTGTGATGTGAAACTTCCTCCTACCTCAATATACCTTATTCCATAATACATACATTTTGATTTCATCTTTCTTTGGAACTTATCATATCATATCTCAACAAAATTTTGATTTTTTATAACCCCAAGGTTTATATTTTTTATTTCTCCAATCACTATTGTACCTACATGATTTTTTCAGCTTGATTAATTGTACACCCAAATCCAATTTTATTTTGCCGTAGATTGTAATCTTGCTTTTTCTTTGTTGGACCACTGGTTAAATGATTTTACAACGTCAAAAAAAAGTCATGATATTATCAACCATTGCTGCAAAATTATTAAGCTATAATTTGCAAAATTTTTTCCAAGACTTAGCCTTACTTTCTACCTTGAATATATCTTTTGGAAAGGTTATCTGCTGCATTCCATTTTTTAGCAAGTATTTTGGTATTGATACTTTTTTGTTACCTTCTTTTTTGCTTTTCAAAAGGTCTTAAAAAAGATTTAAAAGCATTAACAATGCAAATAAATGTCTGCTGAAAACTTATGATACAGCAAAAGCTTGTAGTTTCTATTGTCTTTAAATTTATGGTATAAACTTTCGTATCTTAAGAATTTTTTAGCTTCAAAAAAATGCAGTCTACTTGGTACAAAGTGTAATTATACAAATTCTTGAATGTATGACAGAAAATTTAGAGCATTTGGTGGTTTTTTAATCACAATTAAGTAATTCTCTTGTGTTTTATACATTTCAATCACCTCAAAGATGTTCTTGTCATATTTTTAACAATTCACATCGTTTTATAGAATATAGGGGTTGAATTGTTTAATTTTCTGCTAAATTATCTAATCGATAGTAAAAAATCAAAAAGGATATTAAAATCTTGTAACATTACACTAAAATGAACCTTTTTGTTTAATCAATCTGTGTTCGATTAATTGTTTCATATTCCCATTCTGATATATTTCTTTTCTCACTGTCTATATTTACTCCTATCAGATAACATTTCTTACTTACAAATCCTTCATAATACCTTCTTTCTTTTATTTGCTCAAGTGCTTCTTTTGCACTTTTGTCTACCTTTAGCTCTATTA
>JBCNVJ010000104.1:0-1752 GCA_039630255.1 Fervidobacterium sp.
TCTTCACAGAGTCATGCTTTACAAACCAATAGATCCATATGAAAAAAACTAATACGAATAATCCGGTTACAACAATTGATATAAAGGCGTTTTTCTTCAAAATAAGTGATTTTAACTGCTGAGTACTGTACATATTTTGAACTCCTTTCGAAGACACTAATTTATCACTTTTTCCCATTGGATTTGGAAATTAATTTCATCCTCTCAGGATTTGCGTAATTTTGACAACAGCCACTACCAAAAAGCTTTAATTCTAATTTCATCTCTTCTTCTAATTTGCTTATCTTTTCGTACATACTGCAAAGGTTCTCAGATGTTAAAAATTTACATTGATTTTTTCATAATCCCACTCACCATAATAACATATTGTATGTTTACAACACCACCCACATTTAAGACATTCTGGGCAAGCTTTTTCTCTTTCAGATTTTAACATACTTTCAAGCTCTGATAAAAATTCATTCGAAATTTTTCCATTCTCCATATTTATTCTCTTTGCTTAAACTTTAAAAATATTGGTGCACCTGTGAAAGGATCAACTTGTTCTCTAATCGTTTTTCTTATAGCGTTCTGAAAACTTTCCGGTACTTGCGGATTGTTAACAAAGAACAAAAATGTTGGAGGTCTAATATCAACTTGTAAACCGTAATAAAGCTTCAAACCATGCGGCGGTTTAACAATCATACGTTGGATTGCACTGTTAACCGCACTTGTTGGGACTCTTTTGTGGAGTGAATTGTAAGATTTGTTTATTGCAATTAGCAATTCTTTCTTACCAATTTTACGCAAAGCGCTTGTAAATACCACGGGACTGTAGTCTACAAAATAAAGTTTTTCTCTAACCTCATTTAAGTAATCATTCATCCTTTTATCAGCATGTTTTACAAGGTCCCATTTATTAAAAACTATGACTGTTGCTTTTCCATTTTTTTCTGCTAAGCCTGCAATTCGTTGATCTTGCCTTGTTATGCCTTCAGTCGCATCTATAACAAGCACAACTACATCGGAGCGTTGTATAGAATCTATTGTTCGCATTGTACTTACACGTTCTAAAAAACTTTCTATCCTACTTTTCTTACGTAATCCGGCAGTGTCCACAAATAAATAATTTGTTTGATCTATTTTTACAAGTTCGTCAATTATATCTCTCGTTGTGCCGGCAATGGGAGTTACGAGTGCTCTTTCCTCGTCGATCAACATGTTGAAAAGAGAAGACTTCCCAGCATTTGGTCTTCCAACAAGCGTAACTCTTACGATATTTTGCTCTTCTTCCATGCTCAGATCGTAACCTTTTGACTCGAGAATCGAGATCAATTTTTCTAATAATTCATCAAGATTTCTGCCTTGCTCAGCTGACACTTCAAATGGTTTACCAAATCCAAGTGAAAACAAGTCAGGTAAGATCGTTTGGTAAATTTTATCATTTTCAACCTTGTTCGCAACTAACAACACTTCAGTGTTTGACTTCCTAAGCAAATCTGCTATCGTAAAATCTTCGGATGATAAACCGTTTCGTCCATCCACTACAAATAAGACAAGAGCGGCTTCTGATAGTGATCTAAACGTCATCTCCTTACTTTTTTCATATATCTCATCTTTCTGCTGTTCAAAAATCCCACATGTATCAACTAATTGAAAAACCTTATCATACCAAATGACGCGGTCTATAACCGCGTCACGTGTGGTTCCATCCTCGTCTGCAACTATTGATTTTCTTTTACCTATCAATTTATTAAAAAGTGTTGACTTGCC
>JBCNVJ010000105.1:0-2965 GCA_039630255.1 Fervidobacterium sp.
TTTATAAGAAACGCTTGGTTTGTCATTACCTAAGCTCTGCAAAAACTTTTCTCTAAAATCATCATTGTTAAATATACCGTGTATGTACGTGCCCCAAACTTTAAAATCTTTATTGAATGCACCATCTTTGACTAACTCACCGTCAATTTTTATTTCAAATATATGTTTATCATCCAAATTTTCAGTGTATCCCAAATGAATTTCGTAGCCTTCCAAAAGGCTGTCTGTAAAAAAGCCAATGTTTTTAACCATCTTTGCTGATATTTGTCTTGTAGTCTTTTTGTCTTTAAAAGTTGTTTGAGTATTTAAAAGTCCCAATCCGTTTATTTGTTTTATTCCACCCTCAAGTTTGTGAGGATTGTATATCCTTTTCCCAAGCATTTGATAACCACCACAAATACCGATAAGTTTACCTCCATTTTTAAGATAATTCTTCAAAACACTCTCGAAACCAGACGATTTTAACCATATCAAGTCACTAATAGTATTTTTCGAACCAGGCAGTATAACTACATCGGGGTTTGCAAAATCTTGTACATTACTCACGAATCTCAATCTTACATTTTTTTCCATTTTTAAGGCATCAAAATCATCGAAGTTTGAAATATGTGGGTAAGCGATCACACATATATCTATTTTTCCTTCATATTTACTTAACTGGTCTAAAGTTGTGGAATCTTCTTGAGGTAATATCAAATCAACATACGGAACGACACCAACAACTGGTACCTTCGCTCTTTGCTCTATGATTTCGATACCACTTTTAAAAAGAACTAAGTCGCCTCTGAACTTGTTTACAATGAACCCTTTTATTAAATTTTTCTCATCATCTTCCAAAAGCCAGTAAGTTCCCAAAAGTTGAGCAAATATACCTCCACGATCTATATCCCCAACTAAATACGTAGGGGCATTTAAATACTTGGCTATTGCTGTATTAACAATGTCATTTTTTTTCAAATTCAGTTCTGCAGGACTTCCAGCCCCTTCGACAACGATAAGTTCGTAATTTGATTTCAAATTCTCAAGCGATTCTACAACAATATTCCAAAGATATTTTTTACGTTCATAATATCCTACAGCTGATACTGTATCCCATACCTTACCCCTCACGATAACCTGTGACTTTGAATTACCTTCTGGCTTAAGTAAAATCGGGTTCATATCAACGATTGGTTCTATTTTGCAAGCAATTGCTTGCAGATACTGTGCTCTACCTATTTCTCCACCATCTTTACAAACAGCGGCATTATTTGACATATTTTGTGCTTTAAAAGGAGCTACCTTTATACCCATGTTAGCAAATAATCTACAAAGTCCAGCTACTATTGTGCTTTTGCCTGCGGAAGACATTGTGCCTAAGATAACTATAGACTTGCTCATGTATTCACCCTTTTATTTTTCCTTCATATATATCATCTATCGGAAGTGGAAATGAAAATATAGGACCATCGTAAACAAGTGTGTGGAATTCACCATTTTCACCACATAAATCTGCCCCTAAGCTATTGGCAAGTTCAACAAAATTTTCGTCTAAATCTTTTCCAAGCAACTGTTCAAATCCTTTTTTGACAGCAATTACCCTTGCTTTGAACCCGAGTTTGACAAACTCGTTAAAGATCTCTTCCCTTGATTTTTTCCAAAGTGGTTCGAAAACACTTACGTTCTTTTGATTGCATACGCGAACAATCCAATCTAAATGTTCTTGAAGATCAATGTCACCAAAGACACCAACACCACCTGAGAAGTGTTTTTCAAGTATACTACTGAAAATTGTTTCATAACTTTCCCAAGATGCACAACCATGTATCAATGGTACTCCAATACTTTCCGACTGCATTCTAATAATCTCAGGTTTTAATCCATGTGCTCTTGTACGTTGGCAATCTTCATCAAACATTGTAAAGATGTAATCCACTTTCCCAAAAAATTCTTTTGCCTTGTAAAACGAAAGCGCACTATCTTTACCTCCACTCCACGAGGAAAAGACTACTGGAACTTCGGTTGTTGTACCATTGTAAAACATGAATTTCACCTCTCTTCTAAAATACAATTATACGAAATGCAAATTATTTTTTCTAAGCAATTTAATACTTTTCTGTATAAACCACCATACTTTCCGTGCACTCCTTTTGAATGACCAAAGTACAAATTTTCCTTCTCGAAATTTTCGTCAATTTTATTTAACTTGTGTATTTTTTCTAACTTGAAATAAATTATCCTCTCCTCCATATATTCAGTTAGTTCTTTTATTTTTTCTAAGTATCCATCTAATATGTACAAAATCTCGTTTACAACTGTCTTTGGGAAGCTAATTACCCCATGCAATTTCACAAGTTCTTTTAGAATAAAGTAAAGCGTTTGATATTCTGATCCTCTAAAACCTCTCTCCCATGAGTAAAAAAAGTGATATCGTTTTTTAATTAACATGCATCTTTTGGCTAGATTAATAATTTGTGAAACACGTTTATAATTTTGAAGCAATATTTTATATATCTCATTTCCACATACCGATTTTAAATGGACTTCATTAATGAATTTAGGAAGAACAAATTCTTCAAGATTAAAATAATATTTCAAATTATGAAAAAACCTTGAACCATTAGCTGTCGGTGTATCAAAATGTATTGTGGATACTAAGATTTCTCCAAAGTCGAACTTTTCTAACATTAAGACAGGAGAATCAACAAGCAGATCGGTGTTGAATAAGTTTTTGTAAATCTCATTTTTTTTGGCAATTTTAGATATTAATCTCACTGGAATTTCAGAAACAAAGGCCTCTGGGCAAACAGATTTAAGATTTGCAAGTACTTTTACTTTATCATCTATAATTTTAAATTTTGGTGGAAACCAGATAAATTGTTTTTCATTAAGATCTTTTGTTAAATCATGCCTGGAGAAATTTACCACCACAGGTCCGCTATAATTTTTTAAATTTTCACTATCTTTCTGTATATTTATTAAGTCT
>JBCNVJ010000106.1:0-8057 GCA_039630255.1 Fervidobacterium sp.
ATCAGATTTAAAGATAATTGTTTCAGATCTTTCCATATTTTCTGTAATACTCCTCTGTTAAGAGGTCAAACAGCATATCAAGTTCTTTTAATCGAGCTTCTTTAATCTGTTCTGGTAGCGGAGAATTTTGCACACTTTTTCGTATTTGATAATACCTGTATGAAGCTGTTGAATAATCGCTATCTGGATTTAAACCAAATGTTTTAAATGCTTTTTGAAGTGTTTCGTTTTGTATGGTCAGTGCTTTTTGTTTATGGAATTGTCTTGGCTTTCCTACCTCAGTAGGAGATTCTGGTGATGTGAAAAATCTGAATATCAACACAAATGTGTATATGAGTAATATTATTGCAAAGATTCTTAAAACCATAAAGAGTAAAAGAATCATGCTTTTCCCCCTTTATATAAGTTTACGATATTTTAGAATAATAGTCAGCTAGTACTTCATAAGCTTTATTGATTTCTTCAAGTTTCTTTTGCCTTTGTGCTTCATCCATTTTTTTTGAGTTTATTTTTTTAGTTAGTTCATAGTATCTTTCACTTACTTTTGTATAGCTAACGTTTGGTGATAATCCGAGTAGCAGAAAAGCTTTTTGAACGTCTATTGATAATGGCCCAGATTGTTCTAAGGTTGTTTGCTCAGAATCGATCTCGTAATTTTCCTTTTGGTTTTGTTCGTTCGCATTCGGAAGACTAGTTTTGTATTGTTTGTCAGATAGATTTTTGATTTCTTTTGTTTGTTTTATTATTTTGAATATTGTTCTTAGAATTCCGTAAAAAAATAATATTTGAATTAATACAAAAAGCACTGGGACGATGCTAAAGGTCCCAAGTGCTGGACTTAAGAAACCCAGAAAAAACAAGAAAACAATTACAAGAAATATAATACAACCAACAGCATTTGATTTTCGATTATTTGTAGTCATGTTATTTTATCGTTCCTCTCTGTATTATTGCGTCACCCTCAACATAAGTTACAAATATTGCTGAAGATTTGACTTTCTTTCCAAGCATGTTGTTTATTAATGGTTCTAAATTTATCAAAACTCCAGCAAAGTATTTTGAATCATAGTTTGCAGTGAAAAATGTTTTGTCTCCAGGCTTGTATTTGTTTGGTGATGTTGAGTATGTAATCATTCTGTCATTTTTTATAAGTATGTATGTTTCTAAGTTATTTTCGGCTGTCAAAACTCCGTATCTGTCCGATCCGATATTTACGTATTTTTTCACTTCGTCCGGCATCTTAAAACCTGATCCAAAAACTACTGAATAAGCAGAAATGCTTGGAGTCTGTTGTTGGTTATCCTTATTTTCTGTATTCATCATTTGGGAAAATACACTTGCAATATCAGCACAAGCATACATTACTCCAGACATCTGAACGTTTGCTATATTTAAAACAGACATTATTGAATCGATTGTGGATTTTCTTAAGACTTGTGGTATTTCTCTGTTTACGAAAATTAAGAAATCTCCTCCAACATTTTTGTCAGCAAGTATGTCTATTGGTTTTTTGTTTTGCAAATCTTTGAGAGCATTTTTTGCTTCTGTTGTTTTTGCGTCGATTTTTTGATAAAATGACAGCCCATTACCTTCCACTTTTACGTAACCGTAACCCTCAAACGCAATTTTCCCATCCACAATGTTTGTGTAAGTAACTCCAAGATTTCCTTTTAGCATGTTTTGTAAATTAGTAGGCACTTTTCCACCACTAGTCTGCACCTCAGAGAATATGAAGTAATTTTCGACAAATTTAACTTTTTTTAGAGTCTCTGCTTCTAAGAACGTTTCAAGAATCTTTCGCATTTTGGTTGTGTTTTTGACAGGTCCAAGCACTACAGTTATGTTTCCGTTGTTATCTGTTGTGACTAGCAATTCTTTGCTAAATAGATCGAAATCGTCTTTTGTATACTTTAATGAAAGAAGTTGCTGTTCCAAGATACCGGTAAACAAAGATTCCAATCCTATACCTGTATCGGCAAGTAACGTCTGTCCAATAGGCGTGGCTTTGAACGCATCGTACGCTTTTGGCAAATCTGGTATGTAAATAAGTGTAGAATAATCTTTCGGTAAAAACTTTAGTGCATTTGCAAAAGAATGATAAATGTTAATAATATAAACACACTTGTTAGTAACTTTTTCATCTTTGCACCTCCAGTATACGTATAATTATGTATTATTTGAAAAAGCTGACTATATAATAGGCTATCCCATATCTTTCAGTATATTGTCGAATTCAGTGTGACTTATCTTTCTTGGTGATTGGTAAGTTCCAAGCTCTTCTTTTCCACCACCTTTTCCACCAAATCTTTCTGTGAGAACTTTTATGAATTCTTTTACATTATACTTCCTTGAAGCTATCGTATATTTAGCTCCATCATAGAAAACAAGTATTGAATTTTCTAAATTTAGTATCTTCCAAAGGCTGTTACCAACTTCAGAGTAACCTTCTAAGTATATTAGACCTTCTTTTGATAAATTTGTTGACAGTAATTTAGCATATTCTTCAGAAAGTTTGAAGAGTGTCAAAGCCTGCTCTCGTGCTTGATTTTGAAGTTTTTCAATTCTTAATGGTAGTTCTTCGACGGAAGATGTTAAGCTTTTTGAAATTTCTTTCAATACGTCATTGTATTTTTGGAAGTATTTAAGTGCTCTCATACCAGAGACTGCATAAATTCTCGTTAGGTTACCTTTGACTTTTTCGTAACCAATGATCTTTATCATTCCAACTTCGCCGGTAAAATCTGTGTGAAAGCCGCTGCAAGCTGCTGTGTCGAAATCTCCGATTTTTATAAGTCTAACTGTGTCTTTTATTTTTTCACTGAGTTTCTTTCTAAGTGGTTGCTTATTAGCCTCTTCAACACTGGTGTTAATCTCATGTATTGAAAGATTGGTTTGTGTTATCTTGTTTGAAAGATACTCAACTTCTTTAATTACCTGGGGTTCGATGTATGGAACATCCAGATCTATGGTTGAATATTCATCTCCCATACGAAAGCTAACAGTTTGTATTTCAGCAACATGGACAAAAGCTGCTGAAAGGATATGCTGTCCCGTATGTTGCTGTGCAATGTCTAATCTTCTTTCTTGATTAATTAAAGTCTCATATTCTCCAACTTCTATTGGCTTATCAAGTTCATGTACTATCCAACCATTGTCTTCTTTGACACTCAAGACGTTTGCACCGTCTATTAATCCTCTATCACCTAATTGACCACCTTTTCCATCTGGGTAGAATGGTGATATTTTTGAAAAAGCAAAATACTTTCCATTTTTTGAAGTGAAGCTTTCTACAAAGACTTTGGTTTCTAAATATTGACTTGCGATTTTCATCTTTTGTCATCTCCTTATTTCTAATAAGGTCTTATAGTGTGTTTTGATATTCAAGAGTTCTAATAAGTCTTTTAATTGTTTTGTGTTTACCAAGTACTACAATACTTTCAAAAAGTCCAGGTGTAACCAATCTTCCAAGCAATGCACCTCTGATAGTTTGAAATACTTTGTTTGTCCCAAGTTCAAGTTCTGCAGCCGTATTTCGAAGTACATTTTCAACATTTTGAATTGTGTAAGTTGTCAATTCTGAGAATTTAGACAACGCCTTCTCCAGAATTATTCTTGCTTCTGGCTTTTTCAGAAATTTCTCAATGTATTCTTTAGTGTATTCGTAATTTTCGTCAACGAAAGGAAGTGAAAATTCGTACAACTGCTTCAGTGTGTTTACTTTCTCTTTACTGATTTCAATCACTTCCTTAGGTATTTCAAACTGACTGTCTGTGAATTTTCTCCAATTATTAAATTGTTCGATTAATTCTTCAGTTGTTAGCATTCGCATGTGTTTTCCGTTTACCCATTCAAGTTTTTGATAGTCGAAGACTACACTCTTGTTTGAAATTTTTTCTGGCGAAAACGATTCTATTTTTTTTGTAAAATCAAAGATTTCTTCATCAACACTCCAACCAAGTATGGCAAGATAATTGACGAGTGCTTTTGGCAGGTAACCCTCTTTTCTAAAATGCCATATGGCTGTTGCACCATGCCTTTTGCTAAGAGGGGTTTTGTCTGGACCAAGTATTAATGGAATATGCATCAATTTTGGTGGTTCCCAACCAAATGCTTCGTATAGTAATAGTTGTTTTGGTGTATTTGATATATGATCTTCCCCGCGCAGTACATGAGTTATACCCATAAAATGATCGTCAATTACGACAGCGTAGTTATAAACTGGATAACCATTAGATTTGAGGATTATAAAATCTTCCATATGTTCAGTTG
The DNA here is from genome assembly GCA_039630255.1 of Fervidobacterium sp. Taxonomy (GTDB): domain Bacteria; phylum Thermotogota; class Thermotogae; order Thermotogales; family Fervidobacteriaceae; genus Fervidobacterium. Next base: position 4,270 of record JBCNVJ010000106.1, read on the forward strand.
AAAATTCTATTGTGCCTTTTAACATATCATTAAATGATATAGTCTTCGATTCTGGAACTTTGAAGATAATTGTAAAAGGATTGCTTGATTTGGGTTCCGCGGTAGATACCTCAATAAGCTTTTTTGGATCATTCTTGTCGTATATTGCAAAATATGCGTAACCTTTATCAACTAATTCATATGCGTATCTTTTGTAGATTTCGAGTCTCTCACTTTGTCTGTAAGGTCCATATTTCCCTCCTATGTCCGGGCCTTCGTCCCAATGTAGTCCAAGCCATTTCATATCGTCTATTATCATTTGTTCAGATTCTCTTGTTGAACGTTCCGTATCGGTATCTTCTATTCTTAGAATGAATTTGCCATTGTTTCTCTTTGCAAAAAGCCAGTTAAATAAAGCTGTTCTGGCTCCACCTACATGAAGATGTCCTGTTGGACTCGGTGCAAACCTTACTCTAACTCCCGACATCAAGTAGTCCTCCCTTTAAGTCTGTATTTAGTTTTTGATGAATACAGCAGGTACGTACAATTCATCATCAGTTAAACTACCATGCATTCCAACGAGCCTTTCTTCACCACCACTGTAAAGGTATGTAAATGCATAGTTTTCCCTTGTTAACATTATAACATCTCCGACACGATTGTACAATTCCGGATGTGAACGTCCAGAACCGAATAGTCCTTGTTCGACTGCGTCTTTAGAATTTATGAAATATGTTGTAGATGGAAAATTTTCTTCAAAGTATGATTTAAGTGGTTCGATATTGGCTTTTTTTGAAAGGTAAAAGTACATCATTCTCATTTCACCACCAGGTGGTGAGGATAGTAATCTATTAAAATTATCAGTAGGTTTTAGAAAGTAATTATTGGATCCTGGAATTTGGATCATTCCGTGATCTGATGTTATAACAAATAGTGTATCTTTTGGAAGGTTGGATTGTGTAAATCTTTTAAGTTCAATAAGCAGTCTTTCTAATTCTATTTCGTAAGCATCTGAATCTGGCCCTTTTTTGTGTCCAAGTCCATCAAGGTAACCCCAATAAACGTAAAGTATTCCCCTCCAATTTTCTGATAGTCTCTTTTTTAGCGTTGATAATAAATCACCCATGTAAAAATAGCTCATTAAATGGCAGTTTCTGTGAATTAGATAAGACAATCCAGAATTTGCTATGGTTGAATGTGTTAGAACTCCACCGTAAAGATCCTTCTCCTTGAGTAGGTCAAAAGTATTTTCTAATCTATGTAACCTCTTTTTGATTATTCCCGAAAAAATACCACCTTCTAAACCTGGGTAAGTGTGTTCTATCATGTTTGTAATTGACCCAATTTCACGAAGGTACAGTATATAACCAAGCAATCCGTGTTCTTTCGGTGTTTTTGCAGTGAACCAGCTTGTGATAGCCGCTACTGTTGTTGTCGGAAAAACACTTGAGACTTTAATTACACTATTAAATCCCACTTTGTTATTAATTTGCACGAATTTCTTGTATCCCATGCCATCTATTAAGAAGATAACTATTTTATTTATATTTTGGAAAAAACCCTCGAAGTGTTCTTCGAGGGGAAATTCGGAATGATAAACTTGACAACCGAATCTTTTTAGAAATGTCGAGATAAGATTTACAATACTTCTTTCATAATCAGGCAAAAGTTCCATAAATAATCACCTTTCTGTTTAGGTTGTTTATCCTTTCACGGCACCCTTTACTAAGCCACCAACTATGTACTTTTGCATCAGTAAAAAGAGAGTAACCATTGGTATCATACCGATCAAAGCGGCTGCAGTAAATAGTCCCCATTGTGTTTCAAATGGTCCTGTTGAAAATGTGTACAATCCTATAGCGTAGGTGTATTGTTTTACATCTTGAAGTATGATTCTTGCAAGTACAAACTCATTGAATGTTCCCATGAACGTAAGTATAACTACAACTGCCAGAATTGGTGAAGCAAGCGGAAGAACAATTTTTACAAATGTCTGCCATCTTGTTGCACCATCTATCAATGCAGCTTCCTCAAGAGAGTCTGGTATCGTGTCGTAGTAACCTTTTATAAGGTACATGTTGTAAGCTATTCCACCAAGGTATGCAAATATCAAGCCAGAAAGCTTGTTTAATCCAAATCCAGGTATATACTTTCCTGCAAATGATAAGAATGTGTAGACTGCTATCATATACATTATAGCCGGGAACATTTGGATAAGCAGTAAAGACATTATACCATACTTTCTTCCCTTGAATTTCATTCTGCTGAATGGATATGCTGCAAGTGCTGTCACTGCAGTTATTATAATCGAAACAGTAAGTGCTACAATGACGCTGTTAAGTATCCATCTTAACATATAATGATCTGGTTTTCTTTGCCATATTTGATCTATTCTGTAAGAAGCACCGTCTATAGTTTTTAAATATCCTGTTATATCTTTTAAGCTAAGTTTGTCGGAAAGTTCGGATGCTTTTCTTGACATTACATTCATATTCGGTACCACGCTAGTTCTGTAAACCGATAGTACGGTATCAATCAATTTTTCAAGAGATTGTGGTCTTACTTTTATACCAGTTTTTGCTACGGGCATAAATTTGAGCCTTGAATTTCTACATCCGATAAGTAAAGTTGAAGATCTTTTACAAACGGTTCGTAGTTTTGAACAAATAATTCGTAATTTGTGAACATATCCTTAGCTGTGCCAGGCCAATCAATCTTTGATATGATGCTTCTCAAGGTTTTCTGCTTTTTTGAACCATCGGGTAATGTATTTGCAAGATCTGCAACAATACCAAATACCTTCCTCGCCTGTAAGTTCATTAGCTGGAGTTGTGCTGGTAATTTCATCCTTGAAACTTTTTGTTGGACATCTTTAAGTTGTACGGTGACTAAACGTGATTTCACATATACGATAGCATCGTAAATTTCAGAGTAAGCTTTCTGTATTTCTTCTTCTAAGTTTTTTATTTGTTCATTTATGCTCGTTAAGAAGTTTCTTTTAGAATTAATTTGGTTTTGTAGTTTAATTAAATTATTGGTTATATTGTTAAGTTTTTGGACAAGTGCAACAGTTTCGTTTACTGTTCCTGCAATCCTTGTGGTGAATACATCTATAGTATTCAGAAAATCAACAAACGGTGCTTTATTTTTGTAGTGAAAATTATCCCATTTCGAGAGTATTTTTCTATAAATTGTTTGGAATGCTACAAGTAAATTGTTTATGTCTTCCAGATCTTTAAACTTATTTATGATAATTTGTAAGTTGTCGATACCACTTATCGTTTCTTTAAATTTTAATTTTAAGCTTGATTCATCAGGAGTTATTTCGACAGAAACTTTTGAATCCTTGGCAGCATCAAGAAGTCTGTCAGCTGATTCTAATGCGAGCACACATTCTTTAAGCTGAGGCAATAAGAAAGAATTTATAGTCTTTACAGTCGATAAATATTGTGATTGATATATTCTGTAGGATCTTTCGAGTGGTTGCAAGGATATTTCTAATTCTTGCCTTTGGATTTTAAGTGCTTCCATTTTTTCCTTTCTTTCTCCTATCATGGAATACCATTCAGCTTGTCCTTTGTTTGGGTCAATGTCTTTAATAGGCGTTAAGTCGTTACCTTGATTTACTAAGTCATATGCTGCTATTTCAATGTACCTGCTTGGCTTTTCAAATGTAATTTCTTTGATTATCTTATCTATTTCGCTGTTAAATGAATTTATAATTTTTTCTGAATGATCTCGAAGAAGTTTTTCAATAGATTTTACACTATCATCAATTTTCTTTTTGAGTTGCTGAGTTTCCGCAATAT
>JBCNVJ010000107.1:0-9585 GCA_039630255.1 Fervidobacterium sp.
TAGTTATTCTTAAAAATGATAAGGCTTATTTATTACTTGATACAACTGGAAAAGATGGTCTTCACAAACGTGGTTATAGACTAAAGTCAACAAAAGCTCCCTTGAGAGAGACCATTGCCGCAGCGGTTGTGCTTCTCTCAAGATGGAACGAAAACATCCCTCTGTTCGACCCTTTCTGCGGTAGTGGGACGATACTAATTGAAGCAGCGTTATTGAATATTCCAAACGTACACAGAACGTATGTTTCAGAGCAGTGGAAAATTTTGAAAGAAGAATGGAAAAAATTAAAAACTAAATTATCCAAAAACAATTTCTCGGGCGGGAAAATTTACGGATCGGACATCGATTGCAAGGCTATAGAAATAGCAAAACAAAATTACGCAAGAGCAAAGAGTATATTCAATGTAAACTATCACATAGAATTTATCTGTACTGACTTCAAAAAACTGAAGCTTGTTCATGATTCAGCTTATGTAATTTCGAATTTGCCTTACGGTCAGCGGTTAGATATAGATATTCTTAGCGAAATACGTCTACTGAGGCAAAAGTTTAAAAATGCGAAATATTACCTTCTGCACCCGTCTGACAAATTTGAGAATTATTTTGGGAAAGCTACGAAGAAATTCAAGTTCCAAAACAGTGGAATATGGACCTATATGTACATGTATTACTAATTCATAGAAATTTGGGCTCAAGTTTGAACAGTGGGGTGTTTCCATGCTATTGATTGAAGAATTTCTTGACACATGCTATCAAATAGCCAATCACTCAAACGAGACAAGTATAAATGAATTAATAGAGTACGTTGAGGATAACTTTGAAAACATAGACGATCCATTGATGGCAGATCCTGAAATAAGAACGAAACTTCAAGAATTTTTCGAATATATAACATTTGCGAAAAAACTTCCAAGCGAAAGAGCATTTAAACGTTTGCAGCAAGTACGCGGAATGGTTGAACGGTTTAAATACAATTACCTCATAAGTAGCATCAAATGTTTGGAACAACCAAAATCACTTGATACACCAATAAAATATGCAAAAGGAGTTGGGCCATCGAGAGAAAAGTTACTTAAGAAGCTTGGAATAAACACTATTGGTGATTTGATTAATTATTTTCCACGGGACTATGAAGATAGAAGAAAGATTATACCATTATCATTCATTAAGGAAAATGAAAAGATAACTACAAAAGGTGTAATAAAAAGTGTTGAAAAAGCTAAAAAGGGGGAACTTGTAATAGTTACTGCCCTTTTGCAAGATGGAATAAGCCAAATTTTACTAAAATGGTTTAATCAAGAATTCAAAGAGACTGAAATAAAACAGCTTGTAGGTAAAGAAGTTTATGTAACAGGTACACCTAAACGCGGATTTTTTGGTGCTATGGAAATACAAAACCCAGAAATTGCGGTAAATGAATCTTCTGAAAGGGAAATCCTACCTGTTTATCCGCTAACTGAGAATCTTACTCAAAAAACCTTAAGAAAGATTATACAAGATAACCTTTTGGTAGTCTGCAACTGTGAAGACATTATACCCCAAGAAATTGTTAATTTAAGAAGATTAATAGATATCAAGAGTGCTTATGTAGGCATACACTTTCCAAAAAGTTCTTTTCATCAAAAAAGTGCAAGGAAAAGGTTGGCTTATGAAGAACTCCTACTTTTCCAGCTTGCACTTTTTCTGTCAAAAAGAAATATAGAAAAAATAGGTGGAATCCAAAAAAACTTCTCGGGAAGGCTTGCTGAGAAATTTCTCAAAAGTTTGCCATTTAAATTAACAAATGCACAACTAAGAGCTCATGAGGAAATTAGAAAAGATTTAAGAAGCTCGAATCCTATGAATAGGCTACTTCAAGGAGATGTGGGAAGTGGTAAAACACTTGTAGCAGAACTGGCTATAATAGACAATTACGAAGCTGGATATCAAAGTGCATTGATGGTACCAACATCAATATTGGCAATTCAACATTATCAAAAAATATTCAACCACTTGACAAACCTCGGAATAAATGTCGCTTTGTTGATAGGTTCGACTAGTCAGAAGGAAAAAGATAAGATTAAATTTTTGCTCAAAAACGGAGAAATAGACGTAATTATTGGTACACATGCACTTATACAAGAGGATGTTCATTTTTCAAACCTTGGACTTGTGATAATAGATGAGCAGCATAGATTTGGTGTAAAACAACGTGAAGAGCTGATTTCAAAAGGAAAAGTGGTTGATACACTCATCATGACGGCTACACCAATTCCAAGAACTTTGTCATTGACACTATACGGTGATTTAGATGTTTCAGTAATTGATGAAATGCCCCCTGGTCGAAAACAGATAAAAACATTTACGCTCAGACATACGAGAGTAAAAGACGTCTATAAATTTATAAGAGAACAAGTTATTGAAAACTCAGACCAAGCGTACATAGTGTATCCTCTAATTGAACAATCCGATCAGATAAATGCCAAAGCTGCTGAGGAAATGTATAAAACACTAAGCAAAGAAGCTTTTCCTGATATTCAAATGGGTTTGTTACACGGAAAAATGTCGGATATCGAAAAAAATGAGATAATGACAAAATTTGTCAAGGGTGAAATAAAAATACTCGTGTCTACCTCTGTTATCGAAGTTGGTGTTGATGTTCCCAATGCTACAATAATGGTGATAGAAAACGCTGAAAGATTTGGCCTTGCACAATTACATCAATTGAGAGGCCGTGTTGGTAGAGGTGAAAAACAGAGTTATTGTTTTCTTATAGTCAGTGAAGCGGGTGAAGAAGCCTGGGAGAGATTACAATTCTTTGCAAGCACAAACGATGGATTTAAAATAGCAGAATACGATTTACGGTTAAGAGGGCCGGGTGAGTTTTTTGGAACACGCCAACATGGTTTACCAGAGTTTAAAGTTGCAGATTTAGTTTCCGATGCTGAACTGATAATGTTAGCAAGGGAAGATGCGAAGAGTATAATTGAAAATTACCCAGAAAGTGTTATAATAAACAAAGTTTTAGAGATATACAGTGAAAGGATAAAACTTTTGGATGTTGGATGAGATGGAAGTTATGATATAATAAAAACTAGAGTAAACCGAAATTTTTGAATAGCTTAAGACTTTTGAAATTTTTTTCAACACTTATCATTTTGTAATTTCGAATTCCTAAAACTGTACAAAAGGGGAGGTATAAAGCACTATGAAAAGGTATGCAAAAACACACGAATGGTTTGATACTGAAACCGGACATGTTGGGGTTTCAAACTATGCGCAAGAAAAACTTGGTGATATCGTTTACGTCGATTTACCCAAAGTTGGCAGAGTAGTAAAAAAAGGTGAGGTAATTGTATCACTTGAAAGTGTTAAAGCAGCCGGCGACGTTTATGCTCCAGTTAGTGGTAAAATTGTTGAGATAAACGAAAAAGTTAACTCTTCACCTGAACTTGTAAATCAGTCCCCAGAAGATGAAGGGTGGCTTGTAAAAATAGAACCATCTGATCCTGCAGAGCTTGATGAACTATTAACCGAAGATGAATACAAAAAAGTTATTGAGGGGGAATAATAATCCATGACAAACATAAATGCTTACTCAGTACTAATGTTTATAGCTAATATTGTTCTTGCCGTTCCCATAATTTTGGCAGTTTTGCAGCAATCTAAGGCTTCGATGAATATTGCAAACGTTGTTTCAATAGTTTATTTCATGATTTCCATTGGCTTTTTTTCAGATGACTTCAAGGCTTTTTTTTCCAAACTGGGAATTTCAATCTCACCCGTTGCTTACATTATTATAGGAATCTTTACATTTTTTATTGCAAGAGATTTCGGCGAGTTAAAGGTAAGAGATGGTATGAGAAAATCCGTTTTCCTTGGAATAATTATTGTGGCATTAAATATCTTTGACTTTTTCCGTGTCGGAAACGCATCATTAATACCTTTACTTTCACTTACGTGGGCTTTTGTTATATCGATTATAATTGGCGTTATGAAGTGGAATATTCAATAAAATTAACTTCATTTCATTCAAAGACTATCGTAAGCCAAAGAATAATTATTATTAAGGCATTCCACAAGTGGAATGCCTTTGTTTTTTCAAATTTGTGGTATAATATTTCAGAAAATGGTTATTTCACAAACAGCATCGAATATCCATTAAATTCACAATTTGAAACATTTAGGAGGTGTGATAATGAGAAAAACTAAGATAGTTGCTACCATTGGACCTGCTTGCGAATCTGAAGAAAAAATTATCAAGCTTGCCGAATGTGGTGTTAACGTGTTCAGACTGAATTCATCTCATGAAACTATAGATGTGCATAAAGAAAGAATTAAAAGGTTGAAACAGGTTAGAGAAAAAGGTTACAATTTTTCCATATTGCTTGACCTGGCAGGTCCAAAAATAAGAACTGGAAGATTTGAAAGTGATTACATAACCTTAGAACCTGGAAACGATGTTGAAATAATATGTGGTGAAGAATTCTTTGGAAATTCGAAAAGGTTTTGGATAAATTATGACAAACTCTATGAAGAAATAAAGCCCTCAGATAAGATACTTATAAATGATGGTGCAGTGGAACTCGTTGTAAAAGAAATCTTTGCTAAAACAAAAACTATACTTTGTAGCATTAAAAGAGGAGGAACAATTACTCATAAGCGCGGCGTAAATTTGCCGGGTGTTGATATATCTATTCCATCTATCACAGAAAAGGACAAGGAATTTATAAAGCTCGGAAACGAAGAAGAAATTGATTTTTTCGCCCTTTCTTTTGTAAGAAAAGCAGAAGATATCATAAATGCTAAGGAACTAACAAGGATACCTATAGTGGCAAAGATTGAAACTTTACAGGCACTTGATAATCTTGAGGAAATAGTGAGAGTTGCAGATGCCGTAATGGTGGCGCGTGGAGATCTTGGTGTAGAAATACCGATTGCTCAAGTTCCTATCGCTCAAAAAAGGATTATCGAAATATCAAATCTGTACAAAAAACCAGTTATAACAGCTACACAAATGCTTGAAAGTATGATAAATAATTCAGCACCAACAAGGGCAGAAGTTACCGACATATCGAATGCCATACTTGACGGTACAGATGCTATAATGCTTTCGGCCGAAACTTCGATAGGAAAATATCCCTGTGAAGCAGTTAGAGTTATGGATGATGTTGCAAAAAATACTGAAAAATACATGGAAGATTACGAATCGTTTAGATTGGATTGGCTTAAAGAATATTCATCAAGCTTTGATTTATCAAGTGCTATATCCTACGCAGCAACAACCTTAGCAAAACACGTACAAGCTAAATTGATAATAACAGCAACAAACACAGGTTCAACAGCTGTAAGTGTCTCGAAGTACAAACCATCTATACCAGTAATGGCAGCAACGAATAATCTAAAAACTTATTATAAGCTTTGCTTGAGCTGGGGCGTCATACCCGTAATGTTGGAAGAGCGTCTTACAACAGACGAAATGATAGAAAGTGTCATAAATAAGGCTAAACAACTTGGCCTTGCTCAGAATGGTGACAAAGTTATAATCGTTGCTGGTATTCCTTGGGGTAAACCAGGGACAACGAACACTGTTCAAGTTCAAGAAGTTAAATAAGTGAAGATAGGCAAATTTGCAAAATCCTACTTGAATTTAACAAGATAATTGGTATAATATACCACGTAACAGTGTATTCCAAAAGTTCAAAATCGAAAATATAAAATAAAGGAGGAATTAGCCATGGCAAAATGTGAAATATGCGGTAAAGAACCACGAGCTGGAAAAAACGTTAGCCATTCAAACAGGCACACAAACAGATGGTTTAAACCAAATGTTCAAAAAGTTAGAATACTTCTCAACGACGGTACTGTTAAAAAGGCAAACGTCTGCACAAGCTGTTTAAAAGCAGGCAAAGTTAAGAGATACGTTAGCAAAACACAATCCGTGACAGTGGAGGCATAAAAAGCGGGGACATCCCCGCTTTTTTTGAAGTTATGATTTTTAGAACTAAGAAATCTTACAAATTTTTCATCGCTTTTGTTGCAATTTTGAGTACTTTGTTTGTACTCTATGTTTTTTTTCATCAAATTTCCACAGCTGTTTTGACATTGATATCAATTACATACACTGGCATATTGTTGTTAACAATTGAAGCTTTTTTATTTTCTTTAGAACTGGAAAATCTATTTATAAAAAGCCCGTATTTCAAGCTAAAATTTGATGATATAATAGAGATTGAAGATTCAGAATTTGGAACTAAGATCAGGACTCGCTGGAAAATTTACTATTTACCCCCGATTGAGAGAATTGAGATTTTAAAAGAACTGATAAAAAACCACACGAAACACGTTCTGTACTGACAAAATAGAAAAATAGGGGGAAATCCAAATGGAAAGTAGAAGGACATTTGTAGTTATAAACGTGAGAAATTACTTAAGTAATTTATCCTTTTTTCAAGCACACTGCGCACCAGCCAAGGTCATGGCTGTTGTGAAAGCGAATGCTTATGGCCACGGTGCTGTACAATTAGCACGTGCGGCTGAGAGAGCAGGTATTGATTACTTTGCTGTTGCCTTTCTTGAAGAGGCTATAGAGTTAAGAAAACATGGTATATCAAAAGATATTCTTGTATTCAACTACATTGAACCAGATATGCTTCACATTGCTCAACAATACGGTATAACAATAACACTTTATTCTTGGGAGCAACTACTTAAATACAAAAAACAATTTTGGAGACCAAAAGCTCACATAAAGATAGATACTGGTATGCGAAGATTAGGTGTATCAGTGCAAGATGCAAAAGAATTTCTCATAGCAGCAAGGCAGTTGGGTTTTGACGTGGAAGGTGCCTATACACATTTTGCAGTTGCCGATAGTTTAGATGATGAAGATGTAAAATTCACTGTGGAACAAGCAGAGCTCTTCTCAAAACTGAGTTTAGATGTTCGAATAAAGCATGTTTGTAACAGTGGAGCATCTATATCTAAGATAGTGAACTGTTTTGATTATGTAAGAATCGGAATAGCAAGCTATGGGCTTCAGCCAAGTGAAAGTGTTTATAGTAACGAGTTAAAACCTGTATTAACTTGGAAAAGTATAGTTTCTCACGTTAAGAAAATACAACCTGGAGATAGCGTAAGTTACGGCAGAACTTTTAAAGCCTTTACACAAATGGATATAGCCACTATACCAGTTGGATATGCCGATGGATATTGGCGTCATCTTTCTAACAAAGGATATGTTCTCATACATGGTGAAAAATGTCCCATAGTTGGTCGAATTTGTATGGACCAGTTTATGGTTGATGTAACGCATCTTAATAATGTGAAAATTGGTGACGAAGTTGTTTTAATAGGACAACAAGGAAATAATATAATAACAGCAGAAGAAATAGCAAGACTCGTCGGAACAATAAATTACGAAGTTACTTGTCGTATATCTGAAAGAGTACCAAGAAAATACGAGGGGATGGAATTGTGAATATACCTAAGGAATTACTTGAAAAGTTAAGACAACCTTATATAGAAGAACTTGAAAAATTTATAGAAAAAGAAATTGATAGTGTATTCAGAATCAAAAGCAAAAAACTCCAGGAGACAAAAGATGGTAAGAAATTCTTACTCTTAACGCTTGAAGACAGAACTGGAAGTATCAGAGCAATAGATTGGTATAATGCTGAAAGGAACGATCAAATCCTTCAAACTGGTACTGTAGTCAGTGTAACAGGCAAAGTGGTTTATTTTGATGAAAGGTTGCAAATTAATATATCGAATTCTGAAACAGCTATCAAAAAGCTTTCGGAATCAGAATATGATATAGAAAGATTTGTTTCAAAGGCAAAAAACTCAGAAGAAATGTTTAATGAACTTCTGAATATGGTGAACAGCGTGAAAGACAAAGATTTTAGAAAGTTGCTTAATGCTTTTTTCGTTGATGACAGAAGCTTTGTAGAAGCATTTAAGAATGCGCCCGCTGGCATGCGCATACATCATGCTTACATGGGTGGATTACTTGAGCATTCCTTGAATGTGGCAAAAATAGTTGAGCAAGTGTGCGCACTATATTCTCAACTTGATAGAGATTTGCTTATCACAGGTGCTTTACTACATGATATTGGAAAAGTCAAAGAGTATATCATTACTCAGCGAGGTATTGAAGTCACAACTGAAGGTGAGCTACTTGGACATACAATTATTGGTATTGAATATATAGATAAAAAAGCTCACACCATTCCTTATGAAAAAATGCTCAAATTGAAACATTTGATAGCGTCACATCACGGTGAACTTGAATGGGGAGCACCTGTTGTACCTAAGACGGCTGAAGCACTTGTTTTACATTATATAGAGAATATGGATTCGAAGATAAATAGAGTCTTTCAAATTATTGAAAGGGAAGATGACGGAAAAGAGTGGAGTGAATATGACACAAATCTTAGTAGAAGATTTCTACTTAAATGAAAATATCCTCGTGTGGTGATAATTTGATGAGAAGCAGACAAAAAAAGAGTCAGGAAAAAACCAAAAAGAATAAATCAGAACATGAAAATACACATAACTTAAACGCTTCAACTGTTGTTATAGTAGAATCTCCAGCAAAAGCAAAAACCATAGAAAATATACTTGGTAAAGATTATCAGGTTATATCATCAAAGGGCCATATAAGAGATCTTCCTCAAAAAACCTTTGGAGTTGACCTTGAATCTTTAAGTATGGAATTCGAGATAATACCAGGAAAAGAATCTGTTGTTAAAGAGATAAGGAACGTTGTAGAAGGAAAAGAAGTGTTACTTGCTTCTGACCCAGATAGGGAGGGTGAAGCAATAGCATGGCATCTCGCAACATTGTTGAATCTGAGAGGTAAAAATAGAATCACCTTCTCTGAAATCACGCCACGAGCTATTCAAGAAGCCATAAAATCACCAAGAGAAATAGACATGAACAAAGTGAATGCCCAACTTGCAAGAAGGGTTCTTGATAGAATTGTTGGTTATAAGATAAGTCCTCTACTGTGGAAAATTCTCAAAGATGCAAAAAGTGCAGGACGTGTTCAGTCAGCAGCACTTAAACTTATTTGTGAACGTGAAAAGGAAAGGTTTCAATTTGTACCTCAGAAATACTATAAGGTTTGGGTTGAAATAGCGGGATTGAAAGCAAACTTAACAAAAATCGGTAAAACAAAGTTAAGACCAACTGATATAGATAAAAAAATCGCTGATGAAGTTTTAAAAAACGTGAAAAAGGTTCAGTTGGTAGATATAGATATAAAAGAAATAAAGAAAAATCCGCCTTTACCGTTTATAACCAGCACGCTACAGCAAGACGCTTCAAGCAAACTTGGTTTTCCTGTTGCAAAAACAATGAAACTTGCTCAGGATCTTTATGAAGGTATAGATACACCAAAAGGCCACATCGCGTTTATAACATATATGCGCACCGATTCCACAAGGATATCAGACGAAGCAAAAGAAGCTGCAGAAAAGTTCATTCTTGAACGATTCGGTGAAGAATATTTAGGCGAGGAAACCAAGAAAACATCCAAAGAAAAAAGTAAAACAAAGGTACAAGATGCGCATGAATGTATTAGACCGGTTAATATCCAACTTA
>JBCNVJ010000108.1:0-3310 GCA_039630255.1 Fervidobacterium sp.
AAAACATTTCCAAACACTTTTGAAAGTTTAACTTCCACCTTCTTTTTATCCGTGATGTCTTCAACTCTTAGCATGGTTTCACCTTTCAAAACTAAAAATCCTTTTAAGTATGCCTCACAAACCAGTTTCAAAACTTTCGACGGTTGTCCGTTGTAAGTAAAAATAAATATAGGATTGTAGAGTTCAAGTTTTGAAACTAATTTTTCATCCGAAAATACACTGACAAAATAACGAATATCTTTTAAGTTTTCTTGACTAAAATTATACTCGTTTTCGAAGTTCAAAAACACTTCGAAAGAATACTCGGTTCTAAATTCTTCTTGAGGGAATGAAAATATACTAGAAGATAAAACAATAATGGCTAAAAAACTAAAAAGAAAAGAAGATAATCTCATACCTTCCCTCCTAATGCTAAACTAATTTTTTTATCCTAAAGATAATTAATTTACAATGCTTAAGACAGCAAAGAAATGCAAAATACTTCCAAACAAGACAAATAAATGCCATATCATATGTCCGTATCTCAATTTCCTCAATATGTAAAAAATAGCGCCAAGGGTATAAGAAAAACCACCAAGCACAAGCAGCCAGATTGTCAACTCGCTGACTGAATTTACAAGAGGTTTGAAGGCAAACACAATGAACCAACCAAGGGCTATATATACAATTGTTGAAAGAATCATAAACTTCTTAACAAAAAAAACTTTCAGAACAACTCCAACAATCGAAAGTCCCCATACTATAGTGAAAATTATCCATCCAATTTTACCTTTCAGAGCAATTAACGTAAAAGGAGTATAAGTGCCAGCAATCAGTAAGTATATCGCTGAATGATCGATAATTTCCAAAATCTTTTTAGTGGCTTTGTGTTGAATGGAATGGTACAGTGTTGATGCCAAATACATAATAATCAAAGATGCACCATAGATCGCAAACGAAATTATTTTCAAAGGATCTTTACTAAGTCCACCAAAAACAATCAAAACAACCAAACCGGCTATACCTAAAATCGCACCTATTCCATGTGTCACTGAATTAGCAATCTCTTCACCTATACTGTAGCTTTCGTTGTTTTCAAAATCTCTCATAAAAAGCCTCCTGTTTGTTTACACAAGTTTGTCAAAACAAAAAAATCATATACAGATTATACCTTATCATCTAACTAATGTCAAAAAACTCTCCCTCCTTTTTTAGGAGGGAGAGTTTTTACTAAAATATCCAGGGGAAAAAATTATGGACAAAAAACAATAATATCAAAACAAAGCCTAAGATACGATGCCCAACAACCCATTTTTTGCCAATTTTTCCTTTTAATAGGAACCCAAGAAAGGAAAAAAATATCCCAAACCATAAAATCCAACCTGTGTGCAGTTGTAAAGTTCCAAGCATACCTATCCCATGTGTTAAACCAACCACAAGTAAGGTAATTCCGGTGTAGATATGAGAATTTTTAAGAAATTGCAAAATAGGAACGAAAAATTTTGGTCTTTTTGGAAGATATTTGTACACTCTTCTTAAGACAAAAAGTGAAATCTGAACAAACAAAAGAATTGCACTCAAATTTCCAAGTAGTCTAAAAAACTCCATAAGGTCACCCCATTCGTTTACTGCTCCCGTTATTTAAACCTATAACCAACCAAAAGCCATTCCTTTCGAACTTCTCCAACAAATACTTTTCCTGGCTGAACACCTTGTGAGTTTCTTGATATATCGTAAACCTTATCACCAACAGAAACGAACGGTTTATTGTCTTTACCATCAAATTTCGAGACGCTCTTTTCATCAAAAACCAAAAGACCTATAGGGAATAATTTATTCAATAGCTGAACGTGACCTTCAAGAGAGAGTATCTCTTTTGTTAAATCCATTCCCATAGGATGGCCGTAATGTTCACCACCTGCAAATTTTTTTGAATACGTAGCATCGTAAACCACACCATAAACAGACAGATAAATCTTCTTTGTATTCTTGCCATCAAACTTAATTAACTCCTCAGGACTAAAAACAAGAACACCGTAACTTGGAAAACTCCTTATCCTTGAAATACCATGAGGCGAAAGCTTTAAAATATCGTACGTTAAATCCTGACCAGCAACATGTTGGTTTTTATGCATGCCATTTGCCCATGATCGTGAATTTGACAGATTATACACAATACCGCTTACAGAAACCATAATAGGAGCATTTTTGCCATTCATCTTCGACAATTCACTAAATGTTACACATAAAAAACCAATTATTTTGTCTTTTGTTAATAACTTAGAGTCAACCTCTGACAAATTCACGTGTTTCTTCAAATTGACATTTCCAAGGTTATATACAACTCCCTCAACAGAAATCCACCCAGAGGTTTTCTCGAGAGTAGCCGTTGAAATTAAAGGATACTCTCCTGAATACTTACCAAGTTGAAAAAGCGAATCCAAGTACCCTGAGTACAACAAAGTGTAAAAGGTAATTGTACAGATTAAAACAAGAAACTTTAACTTACCTCCCATATAAATCACCTCCATTATTTTAATTTATTATACCATATTCATCTCAAAAACATATCAAATATTGGAATTAGTACGGTTTACAATAAAATAAGATAAAAAGAGTAAGCAAGAGATTTTGAAAGAATTCTTTGTATATCTTCAATAAAAATAATGAACCCAATCCAAAGTACTGCAAATTGTCCTCGGATTCATTTTGCTAATTTGATAAAATATCTTTGTAGATTTTCGGTTACGTTACCGGTAACGATATTCTTCATCTTAAAAAGGGAGGGTTGTAGTATGAAAAGAGTATTTCTGGTAGTTTTGATGATTTTGGTGGTTGCTTTTACGTTTGCCAAAGAGAAGATAGTTATCAACAGTTACATGAGTGATCCAGCACCGCGAAAAACATTTGCCGAACTTGTAAAGATGTTTGAAGCGAAGTATCCAAATTACGAAGTAGTTGTAAATACATTTGCACATGAAGATTTCAAGACACTTTTAAGAACGTGGCTTGCTGCTTCAGAGGGTCCAGACGTAGTGACATGGTTTGCTGGTGAAAGGATGAGGTACTTTGCTGAAAAAGGTTTAATCGCTCCAGTATCAGATGCCTTTGCGGGCAAGAAATTCACAGACTTTTTCCCTGGTTCATTTGAAAGCACATGTTCTTACAAAGGAAAAGTGTACTTTGTCCCACAGAGTTGGTACTGGTGGGGTGTTTACTACAGGAAGTCTGTCTTCCAAAAGTACGGACTTAAGGAGCCAAAGACATGGGATGAATTTTTAAGCGTATGCGAAGCATTAAAAAAGAATGGTATTACTCCAATAACAATAGG
>JBCNVJ010000109.1:0-6295 GCA_039630255.1 Fervidobacterium sp.
AATATGATATTTTCGAAAGCTTATCTCAATATGTACAAAAGGGGGCAGGAAGATATGGAGAATGAAATCAACAAAATCAAAAGTGCGTTCAAATCGGGTATAGAAATGCGTAAAGAACTTGAGAAAAATCAAGAAGAAAACAAAATTCAAACCATTGCTTACAAACTTCTCAACTCGGCAAAAACCGGAAACAAAAATTTGTTCCTTGACACTTTAATGAGATTGTACATTAACCGAAGTATAGAAGTACCGAAGGCTATTTTTGAGATGATTCACGAAAGTAACATGGACTTTGAAACACTTGCTCAAAGTTATATTGCAGGTTTGATTAGTAAGCCAACAAATACTGAAAGCTCAGAAAAATAAGCTGAAAAAAGGGAGGAAGTTCTTATGAAAAAACCGAAAATTGTAAGCTTCACAGTGGTCTTCCAAGCGCAAAGTCTCAATTATGGAGAAGGGTTTGGAAATATTGCTGAATTGAAGAAGTTCACTCGAGGAGATGGCATGCAATATACCTTTGTTTCTCGCCAAGCACTTAGATATGATATAGTAAGATTAGGTCATCAGTTGTTTGGCTGGAACTTAGAAACACTTGATTCTTCAAAAGGAACTATCCAATTCAAAGAAGATGTTACAATTAAAGACTCAGAGGAAATGGACTTATTTGGCTACATGAAAACTAAGAGAGGAGGAAAAAAAGCAAAATCCGAAGCTGAGGAAGAAATTGAAAAGGGAGCTTTTACAAGAAGTGCAGTTGTTAGACTTACACATGCAATATCTCTGGAACCTTACAAAAGTGACCTTGAATTTTTGAGTAACATGGGATTTGCACAGAGATTGAATGAAAATCCTAATATCGCAAATATAGAACAGCATTTTAGTTTTTATTCTTATACAGTAACTATAGATCTTAATAGAGTAGGTATAGATGGTGCCATAAAACTGTCGAATGAAGAAAGATATAAGAGAGTGTCTCAGCTGTTGGATATAGTAAAGATTTTAAACAGAGAAATTAGAGGAAGGATAGAAAATTTGTCACCTGTTTTCGTAATAGGAGGAGTCTATAGCTTACCTTTTGCTTTATTTAGTGGAATAATCAAATTATCTTTTAAAAATGGCAAACCAAACATTGATCTCAAACCAATACAATCAGTGATCGAAACAACAGTGGGGGAATGTAACATAAAACAAGACACAAGTTATGGCATAGTAAAAGGTATATTTGAAAATGAGTCAGAAATTCACAAGTTAATAATAGGATCAGATGGTGAATTAATTTCACCAACAAAATTTTTCGAGAATCTCAAAGAAAAAATCAGAGAATATTACGGAGTGAATTGAGATGAAATGTTTGAAGATAAAAGCATACCAAGAAACTGCTTGTTATAAAAAGCCATATGCTTTCAAAGTGGCAGAGACTTATCCTCTGCCACCTTATTCCACAATAAAGGGGCTGATCCACTACATATTAAATGCAAAAAAATTTTACGACATGGCAATTTCTGTACAAGGAAGTTATGAGTCACTTATAGAAAATTATCAGACATTTAGATTTTTCAAAATTGAAAATAA
The DNA here is from genome assembly GCA_039630255.1 of Fervidobacterium sp. Taxonomy (GTDB): domain Bacteria; phylum Thermotogota; class Thermotogae; order Thermotogales; family Fervidobacteriaceae; genus Fervidobacterium. The sequence goes on from JBCNVJ010000109.1 coordinate 1,573, forward strand.
CGAAATTACCAAAATGCCACTGAATGTACATTTGTTGTATAATGTGAATCTCCTAATACACATCTATACACATGATGACTTAATGCATCAAATATATGAAAGATTGATTAGTTTTTCTGAAGTACTTAGTCTTGGCCGGAAGGAAGATTTATTAAAAATAAGCAAAATCAAATTTGTTGAGTTTAGCGAATTTAATACATCAGAAAAAAGTTACGATCTAAAATATAGCGCTTATATACCAAGTATCTACGAACTGTCTTCCGTTGATAGCGGAACCATAAAGTACAGACTAAACTACAGATACGAAATTAGTAACACAGGTATAAGAAATTGGGTTGAAAAAATTGATGTTTATTATGTCCAAAGTAACGTAACTTTGTACGAAGAAACTATATACAAAGATGAGGAAGATGATGCAATATTCTTTCACAAAAAAGTAGAGGAGGTAAAAAACTCAGGGTATGATTTACGCTAAGTCAAATCCGAAAGAAACTTTAAAAGAACACACTCAAAAGTTAATTGATAACTTGGAAATACTTAAAAAAATCTACCAAAACAGATTAAAAAAAACACAGGAATTTTGGGAACTTTTGAAGTTCGCAGCTTTTTATCATGATTTTGGCAAGATTGATCCAGTATTTCAAAATAAGATAAGAAATAAGATAGGAGAACCAACTTTGCAAGAATCACCAAAAAAACAAGAAAAAGAAATACCTCACAACTACCTATCAATTATCTTTTTAGACAAGGAAAAAATAATACAAAAATACGGGGAAAAAAAATGGTTGATATTACTCTTTCGATTTTTAACCATCATGACAAAAGATATGAACACTGTATAAAAGAGATAAAAAAATATGCAACCGAAAAGTTGCGAAATGAAATAGAAAAACTAAAGAAAGAGTTTAGTGAATACTCGGAGATTGAAATTTTAGATTTTGAACCTGAAAACATAAACTATGTACAAAAATCACCGGAAAAATCCTTATGTGAAGATGAATATAAATTTTATGTACTCGTAAAAGGATTGCTACACAGACTTGATTACAGCTCCTCAGCAGATGTACCTATTGAAATTGAAAGCTGTTGTCCCATATCGAAGAAGGTAGAAATTTATATAAAAAACAATTTAAAGTCAGATCTAAACGAACCCCAAAAATTCACTATGAATAACAAAGACAATAACGTAGTGCTGGTCTCTTCAACGGGTTATGGAAAAACTGAAGCAGCACTTTTATGGGCAGATAAAGACAAAACGTTTTTTACTCTTCCAATAAGAACATCAATTAACTCAATATACAAAAGAATAAGCGAGTTTATGAACTATAAACAGTGTGGTATAATGCACTCAACAAGTCTGGAATTTTTGTATAAAGAAACCAACAGTTTGGAAGCATCGGAGTATATATACAGGCTTTCAAAAACGCTTTCTTATCCGTTGATAGTTTCTACAATAGATCAGCTTTTCACATTCCCTTTCAAACACTTTGGATACGAAAAGTATCTATCCACTTTGTCTTATTCGAAGGTAATAATTGATGAAATTCAAGCCTACTCGCCGAAGATAGCAGCTGCCTTACTTGTAGGAATAAAACAAATCACAGAATTTGGTGGAAAATTTTTGTTAATGACAGCAACATTGCCAAGTTTATACATCGAATACTTAAACGAGAAAAAAATAAACTTTCAAATCGAAAGATTCTACACCAATAAAAAAAGACACATAATATCGATACAGTCAAAGGATATTATTGATGATGTTGACAAAATACTATACCTATCCGATAAAAATTCAGTACTTGTGATTACAAACACGGTTAAAAAATCGAAGGAACTTTATTTAAAAATTAAAGAAAAAACGGAAAATGTTGAACTTTTAAACTCTTTATTCACCTTCGGTGATAGAGCTGAGAAAGAAAAAATGATAATGGAGAAAAAAGAAAGAAAAATATGGATTTCAACACAGATAGTAGAAGCCTCTCTGGACGTAGACTTTGATTTTCTATTCACCGAATTATCGACAGCTGACAGTTTATTTCAAAGAATGGGGAGATGTTATAGAAAAAGAGAGTACAGACTTAATGAGCCAAATGTATACATTTACACACAAAATCCCAGTGGAGTGGGTCTTGTTTATGACAAAGACATACATGAACTGACTCTTAGATATATAACTGAGTTTGATGGGAAATTAATAACTGAAGAAGAAAAGGATGATATTGTGAATAAAATATACTCAAAAGAAAATTTAATTAACAAAAAATACTATTCTACTTTTGAGAGGGCAATAGGATTTCTTGAATCCATTCAACCTGGGGAGGTAGATAAAGAAGAAGCAAAAGAGATTCTAAGAGAAATGAGAAATATAACTGTAGTTCCTTATCAGCTTTATAAAAGAAACAGGGAACTTTTTGAAAAATATTCTAACACTTTCGACAAAGAAGAAAGAATAAAACTATACATGAAATTAAGAGACTTTATGATCGATGTTCCTTTATACAAAATCAAAGAAAAATTTGAAAAGTTAACTGAAATCGAAAATGTATATTTAGCATGTTTTGATTACAATAGTGATGTTGGATTAGATCTAAACCAAAAAACAGTAGGTGATTTATATCAGTTCATTTGATCTTGATGAATTACAAAAGATAAGGATAAGGGGTATAATGGTAAATTACTACTACATATGCAAAAGAAAACTGTGGCTTTTCTCTAAGGGAATAATGATGGAAAATACGAGTGAAAAAGTACTCATAGGAAAGCTGATTCATGATATGTACTACAAAAAAGAAAAAACGAAAGAAATCCTACTTGACGAGTTAATAAAGATAGACATATTAAATAAAGAGATTCTTAGGGAAATAAAAACATCGAGTAAAATGAAAGAAGCAGACATAATGCAGGTAGCTTATTATCTTTACTACTTAAAACAAATTGGGATTGAAAAAACAGGAGAAATAAACTACCCAAAAGAAAGAAAAAAAGAAACCTTAGAACTCACAAAAGAGCTAGAAGAAAAAATTGAAGCAACACTACATGAGATAAAAAACATTACACTGAGAGAAAAACCACCTAAGGCAGAAAGAACAAAAATATGTCGAAAGTGTGCTTACTATGAATTTTGCTTTGGGAGTGATCCGGAAGAATGAAAAAGGATTACTTTGTATTTACATCTGGTAAACTCAAAAGAAAAGATAACACGTTATTTTTCGAAAGCGAAGGCGGAGAGAAGAGGAGTATACCTATAGAAACCGTTGATTCAGTTCATGTATTTGGGGAGTTGGAAATTAATTCTAAACTTCTCAACTTTCTCGCTCAAAATGAGGTATCATTACATGTATACAATTACTATGGTTTTTACAGTGGAAGCTTTGTACCACGAAAATCAAATGTATCTGGGTTTTTGACAATAAAACAAGCAGAACATTATTTAAACAAAGACAGAAGATTATTCTTAGCTAAATGTTTTGTAGAAGCTGCAGCATATCATATGTTAAGGAATGTGAGGAATTACAAAGTACAAGAAAGTACGGAAAAAATAGAAAAAATGTTTGACAGCTTTCAAGAAACAGAATTTTTAGATATTGGTGAAATAATGAGCGCAGAAGCTGGAATAAGAAAAGAGTATTACAAAAGTTTTACAACAATAACAAGAGGAAGATTTGACTTTCAAAAGCGAACTAAACACCCTCCAGAAGATCCAATCAACACATTAATATCATTTACAAACAGTCTTGTATATACAACAACACTATCCGAAATATACAAGACAATCTTAGATCCCACGATTAGTTTTCTTCATGAACCATCAACACAAAGGTTTTCACTGTGTTTGGATATATCTGAGATATTCAAACCGCTTATAGGAGATCCTGTAATTTTTAGTATGATTAACCTCAAACAACTTTCGGAGGATGATTTTGAATGGACTGAAGAGTTTTGTTTCCTGAATGATACTGGAAAGAAAAAAGTATTAAAAGAGTATCAATCAAAACTTGAAACAACGATAATTCATAGGAAACTTAAAAGAAAAGTATCCTACAAAAAACTTATAACACTTGAGTGTTATAAGTTAGTGAAACATTTCCTAGGTGATGAAATATACAAACCTTTGAAGGCATGGTGGTAACATGTACGTGATTATAACTTACGATGTTTCTGAAAAAAGAGTCAACAAGGTGTGCAAAAAGCTGAAAAAATACTTTTACTGGTCACAAAATTCTGTTTTTGAAGGTGAGATAACAGAAGGGAAGCTTTTAAAATGTATTGAAGAACTTAAAAGAATAATTGATCAAAAGAGTGATTCTATATATGTATACAAGATAAAAATTACATCAATGCTCGAAAAACAAACAGTAGGGGTTGAAAAAATTATGGAGGATAAATTTATATAAAAATGCAGCGAACAGTGTTTTACGAAAATTTGTATAAAGTTGACGAAGTTAGTCTTAGATAAATGCTATTTCGCTATTAGCACAATGTAGTAATGTAGAAGTAAAATTTTGACCTAAGATAGACTGCAAAGAAAAACGCGTGACGAAAAACTTCACAAGATAAAAAATATTGCTCTTTTCATCTAAAAAACCAGAAATAGGAAATAAAATCAATCATTATTTGTGAAACTGTCCTATATTAACTACGTGGGATGTAAAGGAGGTATAGGATTCCGCGGCCGTCGGAGTTGCTTGGGTCCTATATTAACTACGTGGGATGTAAAGGGTAA
>JBCNVJ010000011.1:0-3016 GCA_039630255.1 Fervidobacterium sp.
TAAATTCGGCAAGTAGCTGCGGACCTTTAATCGATGGAGAAGGTTTCATTTACCTGTTTGGAGATAATGGAAAAGTCGTTGTTTTGAACAACAGCTTAACGAAAATTGCCGAACATAGCATTGGACAAAATATAACAGCTGCCCCAGCTATATTGAAGAAAAGCAATGGATTAACGTACATTGTAGTTCCATCTACCGGTGGTGAATATTCTGGGAAAATTACAGTACTTTCATTTGATTCAGCTGTCGGAAGGTTGGAAAAAGTTGTTGAATTCAGCACAAATAGGTCTTTTCCAATGAGTGCTGCAGTTGGAGTTGCACCACTTGGTGCTGTGGGGAGTGAATATTATGTCTTTGCATCCGCCGATAACAATGGTACAGTTTATGCTTGGAAAACAGATGCACGTGGCCCTTATGGTATATGGGGTATGTACGGGGCAAACGCATATCGAACCAACTTTATTGATTCAGCTTCGATGCAGTTTAAAACAAGGATATTTATAAATGCCGTTGAAGGATTTTACGGAAGATCTCTCTCAAGTAACATACTCGGTGATGAAACAAACTACGGTCTTTTATATGATGCGGAGTTGTTGAATGCTGATAACAGTATTGCAGAATCATTCCAAGATTACAGAACTAATGTCACAGATCCTGCACGTGTTGTTGCGGGTATCCCAGGTGCTCAAAAACTTAGGGTAACTTTTAGCAAAAAAACTGAGTTGGCAGTTTTGTTAAGAGGTACATTTAAAAGTTCTGTTGTGAAGGGGGGTACTCCTCCAGCAACCGATTCGCTCTTTAAGTTCAGATTCTGGAATAAATCAGGTCCTGATGCCTACGAGGGTTCTTCAGAAAGCGATAATCCAGCTGTACTAACTTATAGATTCAATGACAGAACGGTTAAAGTATACACTGATGCGAAATACAGGTACTACATTTACCATAAATATCCTTTGCCTGGTAATTTAGGTGAATCAACAGAAAGCAAAATAGGTATTTTCGATTACAATGATTACAGAAACAATCCTGCACAAGCAAAAATAACAATAAGTTCGAAAACTGATCAGGGAGGTAAGAAATTTTATGCCTATAGGTGGGATATATATTCGTGGAATCCTGATGTGCCCGGAGGTTACACGAAATCCACAGTTTATGATAAAGATTCTGTTTCATTACCTCTGAGTGGGCCTCACTACGTGGAGATTTACTATGCAGAGCTGTCTGCTACCATAACTTTGCTGCTACCAGAATTTGCTTACGGAAATGTCAAAGGATACCTTTTCTTGGATGCTGCACCTAATTCTATAGCACATAAAATGCAACTAAAAACAAAAGGTGGGGTAAAAATCGTAGAAGCTAATTTAACAGGTCAGAATAACCCTGCACCGAATGTTTCAATAGTCGATGCTCTTAGTTATGTCAAAGACAATGAGTTAAATTATGTTTTCTCAAACTATGCTCTGCCTTTTGCTCAAAAAACAAGAGTAGCGACAGTAACTTTAAATCTTTACTTTCCTGAAAAAACGCGGCTATATGGAAATGATGATTCTGTGTTCAGACAATTTTTTGAGCTATACGGTTATTCTCAAATTCAAGGACAGCTTGTTGATCTGGACAATCTAAAAGCAAAATCGGTTTACAAGAATAATAAATTTTTATATATTCCTGGTGATTTTGATGGTGATTACGATGTTGATGCAAATGATTGGATATTGTTTTCTTCATTCCTTGGCCAAGAGGTTTCCGAAGGTAACTTAATTTACAACATTGGACCAAGAGAAGGGTTTGTACCACCTTATCCATCTTTGAATAGCTTCAATGCAGGATTTTTAAGTGATACAACGAGAAAGGTTGATGAACAAGACTTCTTTATTTTTGTCAGTATGTTTGGAATATCTGTACCTGAAAGTGAAAGAATAAAGTGAGGTGTGTTCTTATGAGAAAGCTGTTTGCTTTTATCTCCATTTTGCTTATTTTTATTTTTGTTTCTTCGTGCAGTATTTTCAGTAATAACAACAAACCAGCGGAATCTAATTACAGAACCGAAGTCAACATAATTGATCCGTACGGAAATAAGTTGTTCATCGAAGGAAGCATAAACAACAACGAGATTAAAGCAGACAAAAACGGTGTTTATATTAATGCAAAGATTGAATCACCATCTGTGAATGTGGTTTTTTCTGAGACTTTGTCTGTTTTCAAGATCAAGGACGTATTTGTGGAACCAAATAAGTCAGTTACGATAACATTGCAACGTTCAGTGGAAAAAGGAATTCAACTGCTGAGAACTTCAGTTGGAACTTTGAGATTATATGTTTATGGATACAAAGATACACCGTATATTTCTGTATGGTTAAAAAATAAACTTAGTACATTTACATATAAACAATTGAACAACAATCAAATGTTACTTGCAGGTAACTGGCTTATAGCGGTAGTACCACCCAATAAGAATAAAATTTCCCCAGTTGGTCAAGATGAAATCGTTGAGGAACTGAAAATACCGATGGCTGCAAAACCTGAAATCAGCCGTATAGAAATAAACAATTTCAAATGATTAAAAAACTCCCCATATGGGGAGTTTTCTTTTTATAGTTTTTTACTGATGGAATATATGGTAAATATAATAATTGCAGGAATACTCCATGATAAAGGTGCACTTTTATCTAAAGTCAATCCCATCAATGTACTTACGATGTTTCCACCAAGAGAAGTGAAGGCATATGTTGAACCGTTAAACAAAGGAACATAAATGCCATTTATCGATTTTATACCTTTGCTTTGTACGTAAGGAAATATGGGTCCAAAAAAGAAACCTGATAGGCTAAAAAGTATCGGATTTTTTGTGAGAACAAAAATGGTTACTAAAAATAAAAGTATTAATGAATTAATTCTTACGAGGTTTTCTATTAAACTTGAAAGATTATTTACAAGAAATCTGCTTATTGTAAAAGTCAACCAAAATAATGTATATGATATGAATGAATTTATATTAGTTTCTTTCATTGTGCTACCT
>JBCNVJ010000110.1:0-7090 GCA_039630255.1 Fervidobacterium sp.
GAACAGCATCAATTTCTTCGTTGCTTAACTCTATTAACTTTCTTATAAATTCTTCTTCTGGTATATTCATTTTTATGTTTTCCTTTTCTATTAGCATCGCTACTTTTCCGGGTGTAAAATATTCACTCGATAAGAAATTTCTTATCTTTTCAGCTTCTTCTTTGGTACAGATATCTTCAAGAAAACCAAGTTTTTCGGTCGATACTTTGTATCTTACACCATTAATGATCAATGGATTATAACCATCCGCCTGGATTAGATTTACGAAAAATCTGATATTGTAGCTTCCAACTTTTGGATTAAACAGCACATCATTTCGTCTGTTTTGGTTTATATCTCTGTAGTTACCATTACCACTTGAATAATATTCTGCAAGTAAGTTGAAATAATTATAATCTCTTTCAAGATCACCATGTTTCCTTGAATATACATGGTAAATTTTCTTAAAATCGGAGAATACTATCGGATATCCTCCTCTGAGCACGTTGTCAAGGTATGTTTGTCTTGAGTATTCATCGAACAATGGATAGTTTGTATGAGTCTCTATATCCTTAGTTATATTCTCAACAATAGTCCTTGCTTCTTGTAGCTTTGAAAGCAGATAAGGCTCACTTCTTAACTTCTCTTTGTACGTTTCAACAAGTTTCTCATCTGGAACGTAACCAATAACTGTTAGTATCCGAACACTCTCATTACTTTTTATCACACCTTCAAATGGGGTAAATGCACAAGGAATCTTGTTTGTAGTATGTTGTTCTCTTTCTAAAATACTTTTTAGACCTTTTTCTGCAAAAATTATTGGATAATTATACGAAGTTTCATGGGCAAATACATTGTCAGGATCAACAATCGGTGTTATATACTGTGAACTTTCTGCATTTAAAACAGTTGATATGTAAAAATTTGCATCTTTTATTTCTTCAATTCGCGCGACGTCTTCTGTGGAAGATCTTAATTTAAACAAAGGAACCCCAGATTCTAAATTGTAAACATCCATCCAAGCACGCAAAGTGTTTCCCATATGCTTTATTAAATAATCATTTACACCAGTAGGTAACAATATCGAAATTCCATCCAACAACTCTATAGAAAGGTCATTCATTGAAGCATTACGAATGTTAACAATTCTCACAAGAGCTGCAACTCTTTCATTCGGAAGCAAGAAATATGTTATGCTTGTTTTCAAACCAAATTCTTTATAGTACTCGCTTATTTCAAGTTCGTTTTTACCAATGTACATTTCCTGGGTTGCTGATTCGGAACTTCTGAATGTGAAAGGTTCGTAATACTTACCGTTTATCTTGATGAATGTTCTAAATCCAAAGTTGTTAGTAAGTTGATAAGCTCTGAAGGCCGGATGAAACTCCAAAATAGGTTTGTCTTTGTTCGAAATCCCAAAAGATGCGATACACTGACCTCTATTTACATAAAATACCCATAAAGGTATTCCTTTCAAGCCGGCAATTCCTGGTAAAAAACTTGAAAATGGTTTGGAATTATTGTAACCCTCTATCACAAATCTACCAAATTTATCGAAAGAATAATTCATAATATACACCTCTCTTTGACCAGAATTCAATATTTGGTGATCTTTCATGATTATTTTATTGTGTAACTTGTTTCATTAGAAAATTTTCATGAACTTCAGTTGAGCAGAAAATAAGATTTATGGTTATTTCTTTGACAAACAAATGTTTTGACTTTGAATATCAACAGGTGGGATAGATTGAATGTATAGGAAGAGTAATTTGGCTGGAATTATTGCAGAGGAATAAATTCCTTACTTAGCTGGTGCACTTTTAAGACATGTAAAAATATTACAATAAGCGTGTAATCAACACAAGCAGAGTATCGTAGATATAGTTATAACTTCACATGAGATCTATGATTTTTTGTTTGGTTACTTGTAGATAGTTATTTAAAGATTGTCATTTCACTGAGCAATATCGTTTAGATGTTCTACAATAAATTTTGTAGCTCTTACATCATCTTCGTTGTACTTAAGTATTTCTCTAAGTATTTCTTTATCTTTGGTTGCAATGTATTCCCTGTAGTAATCAATTACTGTCATACCATTTATATCTGTACGCCAATTGAATCCAAAAAACCTGGCAATTGTCTTTAGAGAGTACGAAGGTATAGGTAATGCAACATGGTTAACGTATACCTTGTATACGTCTACAAATCGTGAAAGTAAGCTTTTTGATATGGGAATGTTGTATTTTTTTGATAACTTTCTGAATCGAGCTATCTCGTAGTTGTGAAAATGATATACTGGCTTTTGACGTTTCTCGAGGAATTTCAATATATTTTCGAAAATATACCTTTCCTTTGATGGTTCTGAGGCAAGAAACGGTATGTATCTATCGTTTTCAAGGATACCAAAAAGATAATCAAAATCAAAAGGTGTATAGCTTTCAATATCAAGGTATATACCTTCAGAAAGCTTTTGAATTTGTTTAAAAACAATAGGTTTTCTTTCCAATATACTTTTCGCATGATAAATCAACTTATTAGCTTTTTCTTCACCGAACTCTTTCCTTATCGCATCTTCAAACACTATTATGTCACTTAGATTGTTTATGTTAATCATTCGAAGTTTTTCCGCGGTCTTTCCCCGAATTCCATGGATAAAAGCCAAACTATCAAGACTCACAGTTTCGTGGAAACATTCACCAGCATATTTACACAAACGACATAAGTGATTTTTTGTTATCTTAAATTCCGTCGTTTCACAAAACATAGATAACAAGGAAAGCATTTTAGTAACATAAGGTTTCCAGTTGATCGAAACACTATAATAAGGGCTTTCAAATATTATTTCCGAAACCTCCTTTTCATTGCTTTCAATAACATATCCGATGAACGCACCTTCAAGCATATGGTATTCTGACAGTCGTTTTCCACTCTTTTTTATTCTAACAGTTATTTTATCTCCATAAACGACCTCATCAGCATCAACACAAAGTGTACATCCAAAAGCCTCCGTTGCAAAGATGTAATCTGATAAATATCTTTTCCCAGAAATTATGTCCATTTTACACTTCTTTTGACAAAAATAGAGCGTTTTGATATCCTTATTTGTTATTATCATTAACCAAACTCCCTTGCACTAAAAATACTTTACAAGTATTTTTGAAATGAGTTTGTCACTAAACATCTTTCTAACAACATAATAAGACAGTTTGTTGCCCAAGCCTGGGATGTATAAAGGAGCATCTTTTTCAAAAGCTTTGAGTGCACCTTTAACAACCTTTTCCGGACTCATAAGATTATTTCCAGGACTCATCTTTGCTCTTTCAAAAAACTTTGTCCTAGTCTTACCAGGTGCTACACATAAAACATGCACATTTTTATCTTTAAGTTCAGCCCATAAGCTTAACGAAAAACTGTAAACGAAAGCTTTTGTCGCAGCATACACACTGAAATGTGGAATTGGCATAAAGCCAGCTACTGAAGAAACGTTAATTATTCCTCCAGAACCTCTTTTAGAAAATTCCTTAGCATAATGATATGATAACCTTGTTAAAACTTCTATGTTAAGTTTAATCATATTTTCATATTCATTCCAGGAGTAGGTTAAGAAATCTCCATACAATCCAAAACCAGCGTTGTTTACTAAAAGATCAATATTAAATCTTGAAAGATTAACAAGAGTAGAATTCAGTTCTTTTGTCAGATCGGCTTGTAACATTACCACACTTACGTTTGAAATGCTATGAATCTTGTCTGCAACGGAACTCAGAGCTTCAGAATTCCTTCCAATTAAAATTACGTTCAACCCCTTCTGGGCAAGTTGAACCGCAAACTCGGAACCAATACCCGAGGAAGCTCCTGTAATAAGTGCCCATCTGAATTTATATATATCAAATTTTGGCATATGTTGACACCTCCTCACATTGAATTATACACCTAATGTGGTAAAATAGTAAGTATTGCGAAGCATTCTAAAAAATATTCGAGGTGAGTATCTGTGCTTAAAGATGTTCTAAAAATAGCAATACCAGTCTCTTTGGAAAATATGATTGCAAATACTGGAACTTTTGTACTTACCATTTTACTTTCCCAGCTTGGAGAGGTTGAAGTCGCTGTAAATGGTATTGCTAACCAGAGTAGCTTTCTTGTGATTTTGTTTCTTTTTGGCTTGAATACTGGTGGAGCAATTTTTCTTGCCCAATACTGGGGTAAGAAAGACTTAGAAAACATGAAGAAAATGCTTAGTTTAATGATATACTTTTCACTTATTATTGCCTTGGTATTTTTTATTATAACATTCTTTTTTCCAAAATTTTTCATTACCATTTTCTCAAAAGATGAACGTGTTCTTAACAAAGGTGTTTTTTACTTAAAGATAATATCCATCTCATACTTTGGTCTTGCTTTAGAAGTCTCCTTCAGAACTTTTTTACGTTCTGTTGAAAAGGCATTTATTCCTATGCTTTCATATGTTTATGGTACAATTGTACAAATCGGTTTAGCCTACCTTTTCTTAAATGGTTTGTTTAAAATGCCCAAGCTTGGAATCACTGGTATAGCAATAGCAATCACATTATCTCGATTTGTAATACCAATTTACCAAATATTCAAAGCAACAAGTCTTAAGTTACCGTACACTTTTTCTATAAAAGGTATAAATTCAAAATTTTTGAAAAAATTTCTCCATTATGCAACTCCTACAACTTTAAATGAAATTTCTTGGTCACTTGGTATGACAATGTATGGCATTATTTTCGGAAGAATGGGTACCCAAACCTACGCTGCACGTAATATATTGTCTTCCTTTGAAAATTACGTATGGACCCTTACCTTTGGTTTGGTCATAGCCTCATCTGTGATGGTTGGAAAATACATTGGACAGATGGAATACGAAAAAGCACAACAGTTCAGCAAGAAGATCTTGTTCTGGAATTCAGTTATAGGTTTTCTATCTGCGTTCGCAATAGTGTTTGTGTATTCCATGCTTTATGGCAAATTTGAGCTTGAAAAAAATACAAAGCTAATTTTAACTTATTCAATGTGGGTTATGTTAGTTGGTGCCCCCGTTAAAGCATTTAACGGTGCAGCAATAGTTGGTGTATTAAGGGCTGGTGGAGATGCAAAATTTGCATTTTTACTTGAGACTTTTACCTTATGGTGTTTTGGGGTTCCATTAGCATTCATAGGAGCATTTATATGGAAACAACCATTACCAATTGTGTATGGCTTAACACTATCTGATGAGCTTGTTAAGTCGGTTATTGCTTATTTTAGAATACGTTCAAAAAAATGGATAAGAAATGTCACCATAAGTGAGGAGGTCATCGTCCCATCAGTTGGAATAGATGGTGAACATGTTTAACTTTCTCCAGAAAGAAGGTGAGAAAAATGAAACTTGTAAATAGTGATGATATATACCAAGCAATTTCTAAAAAACTTGTCGAATTAAACACTCAAGCCAATGACTGTGTTTTTGGTTTTTTTCAAAAATACGAAGGTCCATTCAAAGAGGAAATTTTGGCAAATTTTGAAATTGCAAAAAAATCATGCATCCCTCTTTGTCAAGACACAGGTACTGTAGAATTTTTTGTTTGGAAAGGATTTGAAGTTGTAACTAATGAACCGATTACCAAAATATTAAACTCCGTGGTCAGGAATACATACATTGAAAATGGTTTTAGAAAAAGTATTGTTGAAGATCCGCTATTTAAACGAAAGAACACGAATGATAACACACCGTGCATAGTGCATTTTTTTGAGGTCGAAAATCCAATCTTAGAAATATGGATACTCATCAAAGGGGGAGGGAGTGAAAATTTATCGATGTTGTATATGTTTGAACCTTCAGAAAAATACGAAATCATTAAAGATACAATAGTTAATCACATAAAGATGAACGGGTCAAATGCATGTCCACCAATAAGGATAGGCATAGGAATTGGTGGTACGAGTGATGAAGCGTTATTGCTTTCAAAGCTAGCATTGATAGATGAATCTATCGAAAGACTAAACACAAAAGTCACGAGATACAAACCTTTTGAAATGGAAATATTTGATGAGGTACAGAAACTAAGAATCGGTGTTCAAGGACTTGGAGTAGGTGATAGTCTGTACAGTGTAAAAGCATATGGTTATCCAACACACATTGCCACGCTTCCAGTTGCAATATCTGTTGATTGCTACTTAGTCAGAAGTACAAAAGTGGTGATTTTAAATGACTGACTTGAAAAATTTAAAAGCTGGAGAATTTATCAAATACACTGGCTCATTAATCGTTATGCGTGATGCTGCACAAAAAAGGCTGGTTGAACTTGAACAAAATGGTGAAAAACTACCTGTAAATTTATCTGGAAAAACAATATTCTATGCAGGACCCACGTTCTCAAAAGAGAGAATGATCATAGGTCCTACAACAGCAAAGCGAATGGACAAATTTCTTGAATTTTTGGCCAAACATAAGATAATGGCAACCATTGGAAAAGGCACACGCTCGCAACAAGCTGTTGAGATTATAAAAAAGCATCAAATTCCATATTTTGTTACGCCAAGTGGATGTGCAGCATATTTATCAACTCATGTAGTCTCATGGAAGCTCTTAGCGTTCGACAATTTAGGACCAGAAGCAATATATGAAATTCAAGTCTTTGATTTTCCCATCTTAGTTGCAATTGACATAGAAGGAAATAAAATATTTTGATTTAAAAATAAAAACCAGAAGCTACTATGGCTTCTGGTTTTTTCTGGTGGAGCCGATGGGATTTGAACCCACGGCCTCTACCGTGCGAAGGTAGCGCTCTCCCAACTGAGCTACGGCCCCATTAATTATCCACATTTGTGCCTCAGAGATTTTATCATACAATGTGGTATTTATCAAGAGGGTGTATTCTTTAACCATATATAGTATAATACAATTATAGAGAGATGACAATTGACGCAGAAAACCTATGTATTCAAAAAACCTCGCAAAATTGCAAGATTTTTCTGTAGGTGATTGAATGATTCGAAAGAAAGCGGAAAAAAGTAACTATAAATTCATTATTTTGGCAATAACAATTATCGCACTTGTTTTAATCATTCTTTATGGAGTGACGGTGCTACAAAGCAAAAAAAATGC
>JBCNVJ010000111.1:0-4088 GCA_039630255.1 Fervidobacterium sp.
CGAGCCATATTCCTCTTGGCTTGACCCCGATGTGTCTTTCATACGTTTTTACCGCCTGCTCAAGTTGAGCTCTGATCGCTTGTGGGTACTGTTCCATAAATGGTAAATAACCATGTGTAGCATTACATGTTATTATATCTAAATATCCTTTTGAGAAGAATTCTTTAAAACCATTCAACAAATTTCTTTGATAGATATCCCTGAAAAGATGAAGCGTCTCTTCAAAAAAGTTCAGATAATACTTTGCCATTTTATGCTTAACTGGATGTTCGTTTTGTGTTCTGTTAACTTCTTTTCTTGAAAGTTCCAGCAATTTTTCAAGATGTTTCTCATACTTAACTTGCAGATCTGGATTTGCAAGCATTTCCATCAAAGGAGGTGTTATGGACATCGTCAGTTTAATAGGTATCTTCTCTCTTTCAAGGGTCTTAAACATTCTTAATATTGGAATGTATGTTTCTGTCATTGCCTCAAACAACCAATGCTCTTCCAAGAAAAACGGATACTCTGGATGATGCACGTAAGGTAGATGGGCGTGAAGTACAAACATTATCTGTCCGCGTGGCATATTTATATCCCCTTCCCACTAAGGCGTATAACACTGATACTTCCAGCACTCGAAACCCAAAAAAGATGTTCCATTCCTTGAACAGAACCTGGTATTCGTTCCACAATAGGTGTTAACATACCACCTGATGGCATGACAATTCTTCTGCGCTTTCTGAGATCCATCCATCTTTCTCTTGTTGATTGACTTGGAGAATTCACTGGTACTTTGCAAAGATTTGATCTTAAAATAGCTTTGTAACTACCTTTGATATTATAATAGCCAATTTCACCAAGGTAATGAGCACCCGGGACAGGAACATTTAGATAGTAATTCTTAATGTTAATTGGATCAAGCGAAATTTCAAACGTTCTGTGAGCATTAGTACCATCGAATTCAATGTAGGTAACGTCGTAAACCCTGAGAACTACTTTTGCAACCTCGCCTGATTTTAAAAACGCTTTGTTCTCCTCAGAGAAATCCCAGTAAAAATGAATCCAGTGAGGATTTACAGGCATAGCAACAAGTTTATCCTTTAAATAGGTGTCTGGGAGGGATGTATCTTCCCTTTCAGAGGAAACTGTTTGTAAAAATTCAGCGGGTGGAGTTATCTGTGAGGATGATCTGTAAGTTGATTGTTCACCAGTTGTCGCAAGTTTAGCTCTTTCAAGGAATCGCTCAATCAGCTTTCTCACGTCATTTTTACCCATTTGCTTTTTAACAGTTAATCCAAGATCTTTCGCTTTCGCCTTCAATTCTTGGATAGTTCTTTCTTCACTTAACCAGTCCTCAAGTTCTTTCCATGTCGACATAACCTCACCCCTTTGTTTTTGCTTGATTAACTTGATTGATCATTGTTATTATCTGATCTTTTCCGCTTGTTTTAGACAATTATATTAATTTTTTAGGTCAATAAAAATTATACTCGTCTTTTAAAAGTTGTAAAATGTTGTAAATAAACGAAAAGGTATTATATTTTCTTATAGATGTTTATATATGATTATAATATCTGTTATTTATATAATTACAATTACTGTAGCAATAGTTAAGAATAATTATTGTTTTGTTAAGTAAAATTCATAAAAGGTCATGAATGCACCTTCGGTATCGTTAAAGTGATTAATTAACCAAGAACTATTATTACAACTTATATTAGACAAAAAAGTATTAGAAAGATAAAACTTTTTTTGAGTTAGATCAAAGTTGATAAAGTAGGCGAAAAACATCTTCAAGGGAAGGAAATGCTTCAGTTGTTCCTTTTCTTAGACATGCTAAAGCTCCACAAGTGTTGGCAAATTTGAGAGCATTTTCTACATTGTAATTGTTTAGCAAGGCGTAAATTATGCCGGCGGTAAAAGCGTCGCCAGCCCCTGTTGTATCAACGGGAACTATCTTCAAAGCTTCGAGAAATATTGTTTCATTTTTTGAATAGTACATACTACCTTTGTGTCCAAGTTTGAGGAAGATTTCTTTAATACCATAAGATAATAGTTTACATAGAGCTTTTTCTAAGTTTTGTTCATCGGTTACCTTTGCTAATTCGTTTTCATTTAAGGATATGTACTTTATGCCTTCTAATAATGATGGTTCCATTGGTTCTGTCAATTCAACAAATATGTTTTGGTTAATCTTTTTGATGTGTTGTAAAATTTGCGAATTCACGCCTGTTTGAAAAAATACAATATCTGAGCTAGATATAATTTCTTTAAAGTGTAAAACATCTTTGATGTTAAGCTCTTTATTAGCACCAAGGTAATTGAACATTGTGTTATTTCCTCTTCTATCAATAACAACGAAGGTTATTCCTGTGTTTTTTGACTTGCTCAAAAGTGGTATAACACCAAATTTCTTTAGTTTCTCTAGTGCAATCTTTCCGAATTCATCTTCGCCAATTTTTCCAATCAAGTAAGACTTTACACCAAGTTTACTTAATGCAACAGAAACGTTGGTGGCCTTACCACCAACGCTCATTTCAATTTCGTTACTGATATGATTCTGGTTTAATTCGAGATTTTCAACTTCGTAAAATATATCGATGTTTAATTTTCCTATGCAAACAACACTCATTTTAGTTTCGATAATTCATCTTTTGCAGTCTTTACAGCTCCTTCATGGGTTTTTAAGAGCAACGGATGCGGTTTTGAATCGATGACTTTCTGGAACATTTCCCTTGCCCTTGCTTTATCGTTTGTTTTTAGATAAAGAAATCCCATTTCCAAGTAAATGTTTGGATAATTTGGCGTCAGTTTTGATGCTGCTGTGAGTAATTCTTCAGACTTTTTGTAGTTGTATAGTGGCCACGGAACGTCTCTGTATCTCATACCCGAAGCAATATATGCAAACGTTTTATACAACCTACCTTCATCATCGCTCTCGTCCAACAATTTTAACGCCGTGTCAATGTTCTTATCAAAATCGCCAAGCATAAACAAACTCTGAATTATTCCTTTGTACTGAGCCAATCTTCCGATAGCAGCTCCAGCTATATAATAGGCCCTCCCATTTTTTGAGTCTAACTTTACTGCTGCTTCTGCATTCGATCTGGCTTTTTCGAGAGTCTTTTCCTTATCCTTATCCGCTACCCCCCATGTAGCGTATTCAAGATAACAATCTGCAAGAATAGTTAGTAATCTACTGTTCTTCATATAATCAGGAGTACTTTCAATATCTTTAATAAGCTTTAAAATCTTTTCAACATCGTAATCTCTTCGAGCTTCGTAGAATAATTTATTTAGCTCTTCAGCCGTTGCAGAAAATGAAGTCACAAAAAGTAATAACACGAAAAACGCTACTGAAAGTTTTCTGAACATCCTCAAACCCCTCCTCCGATGTCGTATATATGTATATTCTATATTTTAACATAACTTACAGAAAATTTGCCATAAGATACGGAAATAAACACATTTACAATTCAATGTTAACCGTTTCTTAAACAACTCTTGGTATTTTGTGGTATTATATATACGTACATTTTGTGTAGGAAGGAGAGATATTATGTTTGAACATGAACATCACGATCACGAACACATTGATGCATTTACACTTATGGATGAAGAGGGTAATGAGCATCATTTTGTTCTACTTGGCGAAGTTGAAAACAAAGGAAAGGTTTATTGGGTATGTGAAGAGATATTCGTGGAAAACGAGGAAATTTCTGAATTTGGCGACACGTTCTTGTTTCTAAAATCGGAAGACCAAGATGGAAATGTTTTCCTTGATTCTATACAAGACGAGGAAGAGTTCAATGAAGTTGTCAGGATATGGGAAGATATGATGGGAGATGAGGATTTCTTCGTTGACGTAGGCGAGGAAGATGAAGAAGACGAAGAATAAAATCCTTGACAGTTTTTCAGTTTTTTTGTAAAATATGAACTGTTAAGTTTGGTGCAGGCGTAGCTTCAAGCGGTGGAGCGCCTCCTTGGTAAGGAGGAGGGTGTGGGTTCGAGTCCCACCGCCTGCTCCAATTCGTAGAGGTTTTTAATGCAAGAGAGGACAAAAGGTCCTCTCTTTTATTTTTCGTTTGCCAAAGTCTAAGATTTTG
>JBCNVJ010000112.1:0-7076 GCA_039630255.1 Fervidobacterium sp.
AAGAAGCTGCAGAAAAGTTCATTCTTGAACGATTCGGTGAAGAATATTTAGGCGAGGAAACCAAGAAAACATCCAAAGAAAAAAGTAAAACAAAGGTACAAGATGCGCATGAATGTATTAGACCGGTTAATATCCAACTTACTCCGGAAGAAGCAAAAAAATTGCTTGACAAGGATCATGCCAAATTATACGAACTGATTTGGAAAAGATTTATTGCATCTCAAATGAGTAATGCTGCTTATAAACAGTACAGTTATGATTTTAAGAGCGATGATTATTTATTCGAAGCTTCCGTTAGAGAAAGAGTATTCGATGGTTTTGAAATTGTTTATACCACAGACAACGAGGTAAGCGAAGAACACAAAGAGTTGATAATCGGAGAGTCATACAGTGTAGAACCAAGAGCAGCAGAGTCAGAAACTACACCACCAGATAGGTACAGTGAAGCAACACTTGTGAAAACTCTGGAAAGTGAAGGAATTGGCAGACCCAGTACATATGCAACTATCATTCAAACACTTCTTGATAGAAAATATGTTGTAAAAAATCGTCGCACACTTGTCCCAACAGTACTTGGCTTTGTTGTTAACGATTATCTCGAAAAACGTTTCCCAGACATAGTGGACAAAGGATTTACTGCAGAAATGGAAAAGCAACTCGATGAAGTGGAAAATGGATTGAAATCATGGAAAGACGTTATAAAGAATTTTCTAAAAGAGTTCAGTAAAGACTTACAAAACGCTGAGAATGAATTTTTTACTGTAGATTATGAAACCAACAAACCTTGCGAAACTTGTAATGAACCATATCACCTAAGAGTAGGAAAATACGGATTGTACTTAAACTGTCCAGGATGTAAAGTGAACAAATCAATCAAACCAGATACATTCGGAGTTCTTCTTAACGGAAAAATGAACTTTATAGAAATTCAGCATGTTTCCGAGAATTGAGGAAGTCGAAACTGAGCAACAAGAAAATAAGTACAAAAATAGCAGAAAAAGGTGGTATGCAAAAAGACAAAACAAAGGACGAGTTATATAAGGGCTAATTTCAATCAAAAAGAGTTAAGGTGATTTTATGCTATGGGTTATCGGTGATATACACGGTTGTTTAAAACCTCTTGAAAAATTAATATTAGAAATATCGCCCACAGAAAACGACAAATTAATATTCTTGGGCGATTATATAGATAGAGGTTCAGATTCCAAAGGGGTTGTGGATTATCTGCTTGAACTTTCGAAAAGAGCAAACTGCGTGTTTCTAAGAGGCAACCATGAACAGATGCTTTTGGATGTTATTGAGAATGGCGATGAACCTTTTCTTTGGTTTATGAATGGAGCACAAGCAACCTGGAGAAGTTATGGTAATTTGCAAAATCTCTCCCTAAATGAAGAGCACATTCAATTTTATAGAAATACCAAATATTATCATTTGGAAGATAGATATCTGTTTGTTCATGCGGGAATAAGACCTAAAATTCCACTTGAAAAACAAGATCCAAGAGACCTAATCTGGATAAGAGAAGAGTTTATAACCAAAAATCATAACATCGGTTACATCGTTGTATTTGGGCATACACCATTTCAAGATGTGTTCATAACCGATGATAAAATAGGAATTGACACTGGATGTGTTTACGGTGGAAAACTTACAGCATACAATTTAACCTTGTTAAAGAAAGTGCAGGTGAATTGCGTAGATGAATAATATATCAAAACCAATTGTGGCTGGGTTATTGATGGGATGGGCAAATGTAATTCCTGGTGTAAGTGGAGGTACTATAGCAGTTGTAACAGGTATATTCGAAAAGTTGATAGATATAATAAACAGATTGACCGATCTTAGGTTTAAAAAGAATGATTTTCTGTTTTTACTCATTGTGGGAATTGGTATTATTGCTGGTCTATTGACAGGTAGTAAGGTATTATCTTGGGCTTTTGAGAATTATTCTTTCTACACTTACAGTTTCTTTTTTGGGCTTATTTTGTTCTCATTGCTAAACATTAAAAAAGATATTAATGAGTTTAGAGTTTTTGAATTTTTAATAGGAACAACGCTGGTAATAACACCTTATGTAGTTTATCATGAAAATTTACAAAGAGCTTTGGATTCCACAAACATAAATTATGTTTTTCTCTTCTTGTCAGGCGTTGTAGCAGGTGGATCTATGATACTCCCTGGATTGAGTGGCTCTTTGATGCTCATGATCTTAGGGTTTTATGAAAAGACGATTGAAATCGTTGCAAAACTTACAAAATTTGGAAGTTTCCAGATTAATGACTTTTTCTTCTTACTTATCCTTGGCACAGGAGTATTGGTAGGTATTGGAATAGTTTCCAAGATAATTAAAACTTGGTTCGAAAAGGCAAAAGAATCGATTCTTAACTTTATACTTGGCTTGATTGCTGGTTCTTTGTATCCAATAACACCTGCCTTTCATGGAAACGGAAGTACTTTTGGAATGTTTTTATGGATTTTCGTTGGTAGTGGAATAGTGTATCTCATGAGCACAATTAAAGAATAAAATTCAAACAGATAAAATAAGGGGGAAGTAAGATGAGTTATACTGAAGAATTGACTGGAATACTTGCCCAAGCTAGAAGTGAGATTTCAGAAGCTTCCGACATAAAGAAATTAAATGACTTACGCGTAAAATACCTTGGAAAATCTGGTGTCATTACAAACTTAATGAAACAGTTGAAAGATTTACCAGCTGATGAAAAACCTGCTTTCGGAAAAGTCGTTAATGAATTAAAAGACAATATAGAAAAACTGATCGAATTACAAAGAGAAAAAATATCCAAATTTGAGAAAGAAAAAATTTACAAAAAACTTTGGATAGATACTACAATGCCCGGTGCACGTAGATCTGTCGGTCACTTGCATATTTTAACAAAAGTGAGAAAAGAACTTGAAGACATATTTATATCGATGGGTTTCTCCGTTGTTGAAGGTCCGGAAGTTGAAACACCTTGGTTTAATTTCGATGCATTGAATACACCCGAGTGGCATCCTGCACGTGATGAACATGATTCATTTTACATAAACGAGGAATATCTTTTAAGAACACATACATCACCTGTACAAATAAGAACGATGCTTTCAAGAAAACCACCACTTGCAATAATTTCACCTGGCAGAGTTTACCGAAGAGATTACGATGCTACCCATCTTCCAATGTTTACACAAATGGAAGGCTTGTATGTAGACCATGACGTTACTGTAAAGCATCTCAAATATTTTCTTGAAGAGTTTGCCAAACGATTACTCGGTGAAAGCACGAAAATAAGGTTAAGACCAAGCTTTTTCCCATTCACAGAACCAAGCTTTGAAGTGGATATATACTTCAACAATAAATGGTTTGAAGTTTTAGGTTCTGGTATGGTGCATCCCAACGTGTTTAAAAATGTTGGGTATGATCCACAGGAGTGGAGAGGGTTAGCTTTCGGATTCGGTATAGAAAGAATTGCAATGGTAAAGTACGGAATAAGGGATATAAGGGATTTGATTAGAAATGATGTTAGGTTTTTAGAAAACTGGTAACAACTCAAGTTCCTTTAAAACTCGGAGGCAGTGATGATTTCAGGGTTAATTTTAGTTGATAAAGAAAAGGGACCTACCTCGCATGATATAGTTGATAAAGTTAGAAAAATACTTGATATAAAGCAAGTAGGACATGCAGGTACACTTGATCCATTTGCAACAGGACTATTAATTATTGGTGTGGGGAAAGCCACACGACTACTTGAATATTTACAAAGCGAGACGAAAAAGTATATTGTTAAAATGAAACTCGGAATAATAACTGATACGTTTGATATCACTGGAAGGGTTATGGAAGAACATCCCGTAACAGTTAGCGAAGAAGAGATAAATACAGTCATAAGTTCGTTTGTCGGTACCTACAAGCAAATTCCTCCAGCATATTCTGCAAAAAAGCATCGAGGAAAAAAACTTTATGAGCTTGCACGTGAAGGAAAAATGATTAATCTACCACCTCGAGAAGTTACTATATACGAAATAAATAAGGTCAAAATAAACATACCATACGTAGAATTTGAAGTAAAGGTATCAGCGGGGACATACATTAGAAGTCTGTGTATGGATATAGGATACAATCTTGGGTGTGGTGCAACTGCAGTTGAGTTAAGAAGGATACAGGCTGGGAAGTTCAGAGTTGAGGACTCGATAAGTATCGAATTTGATAGTGTAGATCGAGCAAAGTTAGAAAAGCATATAATTCCTATGGAAAAAATACTTGATTACCCGAAGATAGTTGTTAACGATAAAAATAAGATATACAATGGCATACATCCAAAAGTTGATGATATAATATCGATGGATGATTTTAACAAAGACGACCTTGTTCAGATATTTTGGAATGGGTTATTGATAGCTGTAGCAAAGGCAGAACGTGGTTCTGATTTTGTCAAAACATTAATAAAACAACAAAGAAACGAACGTGTAGCTACTTTAAAGAAAGTCTTTAAAAATGAGGAGGACTAGTTATGAAAGTCGGAATCGTCGGACTTTCACAAGTTGGTAAGACGACAATTTTCTCATTGTTAACAAATATTGACGTTGACCTTTTCTCACAAGAACATCATAGGGGCACAGCAAAAGTTCATGATAAGAGGGTTGATATTCTTGCAAAAATGTACGAACCAAAAAAAATTACGTACGCTACGTTAGAATTTTTTGATACACCTGCTTTAAAGATAAACGATAAAAAAGAACGTACGGCAGTCTTTAATTTACTTCAAAATGTAGAAGCTATGTTAATAGTGCTGAGAGCTTTTAGAAACGAAGCCGTAGCTCATCCAGAAGTTGAAAAACCTATAGAACAACTTAGGGCCACGCTTGATGAATTTTTATTCAGAGATCTTGATGTCGTGACGAGCCGAATAGAAAGATTGGAAAATGCAAAGAGAAAACTTGAAACTAAGGAAGAAGTTGAGTTAAAATTGTTAAAAAGAATTCAACAAATCCTTGAAAACGAACAATTACTTTCAAAAGCTGAGATTTCTGAAGAGGAAAAGAAGATGCTCGGAGGCTTTTCACTGGCAACACTTAAACCTATAGCTGTTGTTGTTAATCTCGATGAAGAGCAGTTCACTGAGAAAAAATACGAAACAAAAAGTGATATAATTCAATTATGCGAAAAGAATGGTTTTGCATATGTAGAACTATGTGGAAAACTTGAAATGGAATTGAATTCATTAAACGAAGAAGAAAAAATGGAACTGCTAAGAGACTTAGGTACAGAGGAAACTGGTATTCAAAGATTATCACACGCACTTTATAAACAATTTGGTCTTATTTCCTTTTTTACAGTTGGTAAAGATGAAGTTCGCGCATGGACTTTGAAAAAAGGAGCTACGGCAGTAGACGCAGCCGGGGTTATACATACAGACCTTGCAAGAGGATTCATAAAAGCAGAGATCATAAAATATGATGATTTGATACGTTTTGGTTCGGAAAAGGCTGTAAAAGATGCGGGGTTAATGAAATTGGTGGGAAAAGAACACATTGTCGAAGATGGTGATATAATTACAATAAGATTCAACGTTTAAATAAGTTTCTCCATGGAGGTGTATACTGTGCCGAAAACAGATCCTGTGGTGAAGATAAACGACAATGTTTACGTTGTAAGAGACAGAGTTGTTGCCGTCGTTCCCATTAGCTCAACAATTTCAAGAAGAATAAGGGCAAGCAACCAACTTGGAGGAAAAATGGTCAACCTTTCCTATGGAAAAGAATGTCAGACGGTTGTATTCATCAACAGCGGTCACAGTTTGCTCTTAGCTGAATCCGCACGAGAAGTTAAAAAGAAGATATGGGGTGACTAAATTAGTTGAAATATCTAAACTTTGATAGAATAATATTCAGGACAACCAAGTACAACAGGTACAGTGTAACGGCACTTGTTAGTGCTATATTGTCAAAATTAAATCTTGAAGTTATTGAATGCAAAAGTATGAACGATATACTACAGTACCCGGCAAAGGGTACTGTAGTTGCTTATTCATTTATGAGTTTCGATTTGGACCTTGTTGTCGAGGAAATAACCAAACTAAAGCAATATGGTTATACACTTATTGCTGGTGGGCCACACGCAACAGCTAATCCCGAACAAATGCTATCAGTTGGGTTTGATCATGTTTTTATTGGTGATGGGGAAAGAAACATAATTGAATTTCTTTCTGGTAGGTGTAATGAGAAGCTAATTGATGGGGTATCAAAAAGAGTAAACCTTGACGACTATCCACCTGTTTGCGAACAAAAAAAACTATTCATGCCGATTGAAATATCAAGAGGTTGTCCTTTCAACTGTGGTTATTGTCAAACACCAAGATTAGCAGGCAAAATAGTCAGACACAGAAGTATTGAACAGATAGCTGAATATGAAAAAATTTCTGTCAAGCACGGTAAAACTGTAGCAAGATTTATCACCCCTAACGCGTTTGGTTATGGTAGCAAGAACGGAGTCACTCCCAATTTAGAAGCAATAGATGAACTTTTATACAAAGTAAAATCAGCTGGTGTAACTGAAATATACTTTGGTACGTTTCCATCCGATGTAAGACCAGAAAGTGTTACTGCTGATGTCGTAAAACTCATAAAAAAATATGTTGATCACGACTATATAGTAATAGGTGCGCAAAGTGGGAGTAACAGGATTTTGGAAAAAATTCAAAGAGGTCATACTGTTGAAAAAGTGGAAGAAGCATTGGAAATACTTTCACACAACGGTTTTTACGCGAAGGTGGATTTCATATTTGGCTTTCCTTTCGAAACACGAGATGATGTCGAAGAAACATTTAATTTCATAGAAAAAATCGTCAAAAAATACAACGCCAAGATCCATGCTCATACTTTTATGCCTTTACCAGGAACGCCACTTTGGTCTGAAGGACCGGGTATTTTAAAAGATTATCATTATAAATTTCTTGGAAAATTAGCTTCTCAAGGGATCCTTGATGGATACTGGTTGAAACAAGAGCAACTTGCAAAAAAGGTTATAAGCGTTCAAAAATAAAAGGCTGGTCTATGACCAGCCTTTCCAATTGTCTCAA
>JBCNVJ010000113.1:0-10628 GCA_039630255.1 Fervidobacterium sp.
AAGTCTTTCTTTGATTGAATCGTCAAAAGGAACATACCGCCAAAAAATCTCACGAATTGATTTTTCCAATTTTTGTATACCTTGTACTTCCTTTGTTGCCCAAAGCACGTAATCTTTAACGAAATATTCAACGGGATTACCTTTGAGCTTGTTTTCCTCAAGATATTTGTAATACTCACCTGTTAATCCTTCTTCCATCCATCGTCCGAAAGACAATTCTTTTTCAAGTTTCCAACGATATTCACCAAACGCTTGATAGAATGGCTCTTCACCTTTTCTTGAGAATATGGGTATCACAATTCTTCCTCTACCGTATATATTGGTACCTTCAATTGGTTCCCAACAAAAACCATTTTCTCCGTATCCTGGTAGAAGAATCACGTACGGTGGTAAAAAGACCTCCGTTCCACGTATATTTCTATTTAATACAGTTGGATCAATTTTTTTTAGTTTTTCCAAAAGGTTCTTTACGAATTGTTTTGAAAGTATTTTGTTTGTTTCCTTTAAGTAACTCGACGTTAAGGCTGGATATTGAATTCCTACCTTTCCAACTATTTTCTTAACCATTTGCTTTATAACAAGATGTTCGGTAAATTGTTTTTCTACTGATTTTTTCAGAGAAATTGCCTTTTGTTGTTCACTGAGTTTATCAAATGTTTCCTTCAGGTTTTTGATATCGCTATCGATTTTTTTTTAACTTTCCTATGGACCTTATTATTTCGTCGAAAATAGCATACACTCCTTTTGAGTATGGTCCTTTACCTTGTACGCCTTTAACAAGATCTTTCAGTCTTTCTTCCTCCACCGTCCTTTCAAACAATTTTCTTTCATATTCTTTTTCTATCCAAGTAACGTCAAAAGAACGTTCCTGTTTTACTTCTTGTATTACATCTTCAAAAGTCGAAGGAGGTATTTTACCCTTCTTTACATTTACTATCCACTCGTCTGCATAGAAAATCACATCATCTTCTTCAGACCTCAAGACCTCCTTTATACGCTCAATATCTTCTTTCGTCATATACCTGGGATCAACAATCCCAGCCCTTATAAAAAATCTTTGCTCCAACGGACTGTTATCATCGAGTAACTCAGCAATGCTTAGGTATAAATCCCAGAAAGTCTCCGAAAAGCTGTCTTTGTTCTCATTAAAATTTTCTTCTTGAAGTCTTTTTCTTTTGAAAAATTCCTCTTTCAAACCCTCATCTACACCTTGGAACAATTTTTCAAAATATTCCAAGATATCACACCTTTCAACATGATAAATAGTTTAAAGCTCAAGCTTCCTAAAAGCTTCGATAATCTCTTTAAAAGACTTTGAAAGATTTTCTATTTCTACTTTTATGTTCACAATGGATTCTTCAAGCTGTTCAACACCACCGTACATTTGTTCAACAGAGCTGTGGTTGGCCTTTGAGATTTTAATCAACTTTTCCACATTTTGCGTTAATGCTGACGTTACGTTTGAAATCAGGTCAAGAGAATCTCTGACACCAGTTAGATCCTTTATTATCTTTTCGGTTACTAAGACTGTATTGGTTACTGTCTTTTCAACACTGTCCAAAGATATTTTAGATTCCTTGGCAAGTGTTCTTGAGGCATTTGAGAGTTCCATTATCATCTCAGCAATTCTTGAAAGTCCATCTCTGTCTATAGTCTGCTTACTTGTCTCTATTGAAGCATTTATTGCAAGAACGGTTATATTATCAGCTATTTCCGTTATCTTTTCTGCTAAATTTCCAAGTGTTTCTACAAGGTCTGTAAGTTGTGAATAAGAAGTTGTTATTCTTTCTATGGTGTCTGTAAAGTCTTTAATTTTTTGAACCGTTACCTCAACTTCTGCTCTGCTTTCTTGAAGATATGCTGCAAATTCTTCAATTGATTTATCAAGTTCTACGGATGATTTCTCAGTATTTTCACTCATCGCCCTGATTTCCGATGCAGAAGAAGCTGCTGCAACAACATTTTCGGAAATTTTTGACAATTGTATGTCTTTGCTAATACTCTTATTTGTAAGCTGTTTTATCTCATTGAGTATCATTTTCAGCTTTTCTGTTGCGATCCTAATATTCTCCCCTAAATTCGATATCTCATCGTCAGTTTTAAAACTTAGCTCCAAATTTAAGTTTCCCTCGGAAATTTTATGAACCTCTGAAACTATATGCTGTAACCTTTTTTCGAAGCTTTTTGTGATTTTTCTACTCAAATAGATGGAAAGGATTAGTAACGCTAAGCTTACCGATACAGTGATTACAGTGTTCATTTGAATATGTATATAGAGGCTCTTTGCATCGATCTTCCTGTAAAAAGCTGCAAAAACATTCCCGTTGTAATCTTTTATAGGAAAAGATATGTAAACATATCTACCTTTCATAAATTTTATTATTTTGCCTTCAAGAATTCTCTTTTCGTCGAACAATGTAGTGAAGTCTTCCATGTCTTCACGAGATTTATTCACTAAATCTACTTTATTTTTGTTTTCATCAACAAAGAGTTTTATTATTACATCACCAGAAAATTTTTGTAAGAAGCTTTTCTCAATTTTTACGTTTGCTTCAATACTTCCTATGTATTTTTTCTCAACTATTACAGGTGCTATGTATCTTATCATAGCTCCCATCGCACCTACGGATATTGAGTAAACAGGCTGCTTAGTTTCCTTTACCCTTATTATGTCTTCCCTATAGCCTTTTAGATCGTCTCCGTATTTCTCCAAGTTAGATGTTCTTAGAAAAGATACCACATTTTCATCGTGAAAGTGGATCTGGTAGATTCCGGAATTTTTATAAATCTCAGCATAAGGTATTACATGTTCTATAAGTTTTTGTCTGTCTTTTTTCTCGAAAGCCTCTAAAATGTTTTTGTCTTTCAATAAAGTTTCCACTACTATTTCTGCTTTTTCTTGTTCAAGCAACACCTTAGATTCAAAATCGCTTTTCAGTTCATTTTCCAAGAAATTCATCCAGTTAACCATGGTAAATTGGTGAATTGTTAAATTCATAAATAAAAGCAAAGTCACAACAATGACCATTAACAACGGAAAGAAAAAAACCAAAACGGTTCTTATTTTCATCCAGCTCGCCCCCTTTTGTAATTTCAGCCCCTCCATATTAATCTTAGCCTGTCTTTCAGAAATTCAACTGTGTAGACGTTTTTAAATCCATGTTTTAGCGCCTTTTCCACCATTGATTCTGCATTTTTAAAGGATGCTACAATTACAGCGTCTACTTGGATCAAGGTGTTTAGTGGTAAAATTGGTATTCCCTCAATCTTTTTACCTATTTTTTCATTGTCTTCATCAAGAAAGGCTACCAGATTGATTTTTTCTTTGTTGACAAGTAATGTAAAAATCATCTTACCAACAACACCGGCACCATATATACATATGTCTCTTTTTCCAACAAGTTTTAGAAAGACATCTTGGAATCTGATCTCAATATCCTTGTATAAATTTGATATTTCAGAAAGATAAGCTAAACGGAGGTAGTTCAGCTTGATTATACCTTGTGAAGTTAATTTGTATTTCCCTCCATCCTTTTTCACTAATTCTTCATTTAAGAAGGCTCTCAAATATTTGTTAACAAGAGAAGGAACGATACCTGCCTTTAATGCAATCTCGTTGTGCGATGTCGAACCTTCTGACAATGCTTGCAATATCATCATCTGTCTGAAAAGAGGTGAATATTCAAAGAATTCAAATCCTTCCATCGTTTATCACCACTCAGATTTAGAATTTTATCCCTTTAAACATATTACCGAATTTTTCTATTTCCAATTTTATCCCATTAACAGCTTCTTCAAGTTGTTCAACGCCTGCGTAAAGTTGTTCAACAGATTCGTGAGTAGCCCTTGATATTTT
Source organism: Fervidobacterium sp. (assembly GCA_039630255.1). Taxonomy (GTDB): domain Bacteria; phylum Thermotogota; class Thermotogae; order Thermotogales; family Fervidobacteriaceae; genus Fervidobacterium. Next base: position 3,857 of record JBCNVJ010000113.1, read on the forward strand.
TGATAACTTCTCTGTATTTTGTGTTGATGACTGCGTTATTTGATTTATAAGTTCAAGAGATTCCCTGACTTGGTTCAAATCTTTTGATATCTTCTCAGTTACAAGTACCGTTGATGCTACAACCTTTTCCACATCCTTTAAAGAATTCTTGGATTCTTTCGCAAGTAAACGTGTTGAATTTGAAAGCTCCATGATCATTTCTGCAATCCGTGATAAACCCTCTCTATCAATACTCTCCTTGCTTGTTTCTATAGATGCGTTAATTGCAAGCACTGTAATATTGTCAGAAACTTCAGTTATTTTTTCAACAAAACCAGTTATCGACTCTATTAGTTTTGTGAGTTCGGTAACGGAGTGTGTTATTTCTTCAATTGTGTTCGTGAAATCTTTCAATTTATACAAAGTAGTTTCAATCTCTGCTCTACTTTCTTCGGAATATGCGGCAAATTCTTCTACTGCTTTGTCTAACTCTAAAGATGCCATTTCTGTGCTTTGGGCCAATGATTTGATTTCAGCAGTTGAAGAAGCAGTTGAAACTATGTTTTCTGAAACGTTCTTTAATAAATTGTTCGTTGCTAAGTATTGTTTCTTAGTTGGTTTAAGAAGTAATTCGCCAAAGAAGTAGCCAATTACGAGAGAAGATATTATAGATATCGGCAAAAATAAGCTAAGAATCGTTGAATTTATTCTTTTCAAACCTTTAAGCAAGTCATCTTCTGTTGCTGCATGAGCAAGATACTTCTCTCCATCGTAGATAAATGCTATGTATCTTTTAATGTTTTGATATACATAAGAATATATACCTTCCTTTTTTTCTTTCATATACTCAAAGAGTCCAGGTACTGCAGTTTTGGCATCTATACCGATTTTTGACGAATCAGTATGTTGAACGGTAATTCCCTCATTGTCCAATACGTAGTAATATCCGAAATGAGGTTTTCCAGTGAACAAAAAGTCATAATTTTTTACTTTCGCAAACGATTTTATCTCACTTAGAAAGCTTGTTAGCGCAATGTCCTCAATTATATTAGCCACATGTGGCATTAAAAATAAGAGTAATGTTCCAATACTTCCAAATATAAGCGCTGCAATAATGAATGCATATTTCAGATTCAACTTCACAAATATCTCCCCCTTTTTGTTGACTGTTATAATTTCTCCATAATTTCACCAAGTGTTTCACCGTTCCACTCGACTATGGAACATTCAAATTCGAGCTTGAGGTTATCAAAATTTACTAAAATTTCTTTTATCTTTTCTATGCTCTCTTGTTTTTGAAGTTCTGCTCTTTGTTTATTCGAACCAAGCAAAATGCATACAAATTCGTCTGAGCTCAGTCTTGCTGATAAGTCTGGTACCTTTTTACTTAGGTAATTTCCGATTTCCCTTAGCAAACGATTTGTGAACATCCCACCATGTGCTGTGCTGATATCTTTTAGATTCTTCAATTTTACCTTTGCAAACGTCAACGGTATGTTATTCCGCTTAGCAAAATCTAAAGCGTACGTTACCTTTGCTCTGAAAGCGGTTTCGTTGTAAAGCCCCGTTACTTCGTCAATTTCTTTACCAGCGGAAAGATTTTTATAATCGTTCAAAAGTGTGAAAAGTACGCCAAGCGGTGTGTTTATCATCGAGAGTATTTGTTGCGCCACTTCGATAATATGAGGCTCTTCTATGACTATGAAACCTACGGGGGCATCTTTTTGGTAGATTATTTCTATCATGAATTTATCCGAAAGTTTTCGTTTACCATCAAAATACTTTTCAACATGCGAATAATATTTTACCCCAGTGAAATTTGAGATAACTGAATAGACCTCTTCTGGAGCAGCTGGTTCCTTTGAAAAGCTGTATAGTCTTAGCTCTGAAAGTACGGAAATTCCAATGTATAAACTTTTGTATTCAAACAATTCACTGAATAGTTCATGAAGTCTTCTCAGTACAAGTTCCTCATCGTAAATAAATTCAGAATAACTTATGATCTCACGAACTAAAGTTGATTCCTTCAAACTTTCTTCTATTATATCCACAAGCTCACCATACGGTTCGAGATGAAGCTTATATATTTCTCTGGACCATTCAATATTAAATGGTTGGTTTATAAAGTTCAATATCGTTTTTTCTATTTCGTCTTGCGGAGCAGTTTTCTTTAAAAACAAGTCAACCCCGCTCTTTTTTGCCCAGAAAGGATTCACAGTCTCTTCTGCACCAGTTAGCATAAGTACTCCAACCTTTTGAGCAGCTCTGTAGCTTTTTATAAACCTTGTGAAGTGTATACCATTCAACTTTGGCATTACATAGTCAACTATAACAATATCTGGCAAAAACGAAAAAAATTTGTTTATTCCATCAAGACCGTCTTTAGCTACTTCTACGCTATGACCTTTAGCTTCGATAAGGTTTTGGAGAAAATTCCGCCATACGGTTGAATCATCTACTACAAGTACTTTTTTCATATGGTTTCCTCCCTGAAATTTTTTCAAATTTTATGCTTATGTTTTGTATTTAAATCCTTTATTACATCGATTATCTTTTCTATTTCAAGTTTTTCATATCGCATATCGAGCTCTTTTGAAATATTCTCAGGTAAGTATGGAAATCTTGGTGATTTTTCAATAATAAATCTAACACCTTTATCTTTTAAAATCTTTGCGTATTCCCTTCCATCATCACCAAGCCCGCCAAGTACTATTATTGTTGTATTATTGTTTCCGTACTTGATGAGTGACTGAAATAACTTAGATATGGAAGGATGCACAGTTTTTTCACTTTCAACAGAATTTACAATGTTCTCAGAAAGGAAGATTAAATCCTTTCCACCCTCTGGTAAGTAAATTCCGGGTTTCAATTCCGTTGGTTTTTGAACTATGATCACGTTATGACCAGTTTCTAAGATTATGTGGTTTGCAAACGTTTCCATAGCACTTCCAGTAAAATGAATACAAACTATTATAGGTAAGTTCAAAACCATGTCTATTTTAACTATGCGAATTGCCACATTGGGACTTCCTGCTGAGCCTACTACGATTACCTTATTCAATGATACCACTCCATCCTTATGTTTTTAAACTTGTTAATCTGAAACATAAACTCCGGAAACCAATTTTTCAATTAGCTTAAGTAATCTTTCAGGTGTCTCGTCCTTAGATATATATGCATCAGCTCCAACTTCCATGCCTTTGGAAAGTTGTTCGTGGGATAAGGTGCTGAATAATATTACAGGTATGTTTGGCATTATTTTTTTAATTTGTCTTGTAGTTTCAAATCCATCTATGTCTGGCATTTCCACATCGCATACAACTACATCCGGCTTTTTTTCTATAAGTTTTATAGCTTCCATGCCATTTTTTGCCTCGATAACTTCATAACCAAAAGTCCTCAACAGCTTGGAGACAACATTTCTTGTTACAAAAGAATCGTCTACCAATAGTACGCTTCTTTTTTCCACTTTCTTCCTTTCGTACTGAGCAAAATTCTCAACATCGATGACAGGCAAAGGGTAAACGTATACATTTTTCACAAAACCTTTGATAGATGGATACTTTTCTCCGCTAATTTGTCCATCGAATGTTCCAACAATGTTATCTATAAGTACAGCTTTGTAGTTTTTTGTTATAACCCCAAATCTTGGTTGAGTCGAACTATAAATGATATCGCAGAATTTATCCTTGTATTTTACCATTCCATTGAATATCTGAGCCTTTGAGATTACTTCGATTATATCAGATGTACTGATACAAAATTGTTGTCCATCACCTTCAACTACGAGAACACGCACTAAGAAAGATTTAACAGGAAAATGTATTATAAATTTTGTTCCTTTTCCTGGTGCCGTTACAAGTTCTACATCACCACCTCGTGCAGTAGCGAAACTCTTAACTGCATCTAATCCTACACCTCTGCCAGATGTGGTATCAACATTATCTTTTGTAGAAAATCCAGGAACGAAGATAACCTCCTCAGGTCTCATATAGCCTAAGTTCATTTCAACTGCTTTTTTCCTGACTTTATCAAAATCAATACCTTGTCCGTCATCTTCTACCTCAAGATAGATTTCGTTGTTCATAATGTAACTTCTTATAGTTATATTACCAACTTCCGATTTGCCCAAATCTTTTCGAATCTCTGGTTTCTCTATACCATGTGCAATTGAATTTCTGACAAGGTGTACAAGCATATCGATAAGTGATTGAGAATCCTTTTTCTCTACCATTTCATCTCCAACTTTTATATGAAGTTTTACTTTCTTCTTAGCCAGAGTTGCTTCTTGTATCACAAGTGTATCAAAGTTCAAAAGTAGCGTCCTCAGTTTCACATAGTACATTTCTTGCATTGTAGAAGTTAGTTTGCTTTTTATAACTCTGATATTACGTAACGCACTCCTGATATCGTTTCGCATCAGGCTGTTTTCAACAGTAAGAACTGTAGAGAGAAATTCTTGGATAAATTCAGGTGATACCATTTGAACGCTGTAAGGTAATACTGCACTTTCCATTTCTTTTTTACCTTCGAGCTGCGCTATAATTTCCTTTACTTCTTCCTCCGAAATGTCGCTGCTTCTCTCCGAAATACTTGGAAGCACTGAGAGTAATTTAGCGAGAAATTCTTCGGAAAGTTCATATTCTCCAGTAGAGTAATTCCTAAAATAATCCTCCATCTTGTGAAAAAGTTCTTTGTACCCTACAAGTCCCACCAAACTTGCAGAACCTTTAATCGTATGAAAAAGTCTGTAAATTTCGTTAATTAGACTTCCTTGTTTGGTTTGTAGAAAAGATTTTATTAGTTCAATTGATTCTTGACTTTTTTCTTTGAGTTCTTGGAAAAATATTTCAAGAAAATCCATAATCTCACTCCCAAAGATTTATTCTATCATTTCATACGTACCACCATCTGTCTCAACAAGTTTTTTACCAGACTGCTCGTGTACAAGTATTTTCCCAGAAGAAAGTCGAATTTTGCTAGTCCGATATGCTTCGGTTTCTAAAACTACGACAAAACGTCCACTATCTATCATCTTAACAGGTATTATTCCCTTGTAATCCACAAAACCGTCCACACCGTGGAATTTGTACGGCGCAATTAAATCAGACTGAAGAATAGTCTTTACAGACTCTTTCCTTACAGCATACTTTTCTCCTATAATCAAAAAGTTAGGTATTTCTTCTTTATCTTTGGTGTTTGGCAAATCTTTCTCCGAGGCTACAATCTTTGCATCAAGAGGAATTTTTACATTGTGGATATTGTAAACGTAATAAATCTCTCCTGAAAGCTGAATAATACCAGTATATTCCGAAATAGACTCAAGCTCTGACCCATGTGAAATTTCGACGGTTGGTGATATTTGAATAGTTTCTGCCTCAACTTCTTCTATTACCCTTGTAACTCCGAATGCGTATTTTGGTAAAATGAGAAAGTATTTCAAAATTGGATTTGTAACTTTTGAATGCGTAACAACAGGGTATAGGTACTCTCCATATTTTGAAAAACCAATAAGCTCGCTTTGATTTGGGCCAGAATAAAACTTCGTACTGATTCCTAATATTTCGCTTTTTAGAATTGCTATGTTAACCTTTCCAGCTTGATGTTCTATCTGACAGGTATAAAATCTCATATTACTCACCCCTTGAATTTCTCGATTCTTTCAATAAAGTGCCTAAGTTGTAATAATTCATCGTCGTGATGGTTTAAAAAGAAAGCTTTTTTCAGAGATTTTTTTGCTTCATCTTTCATCGATAATTCAATTTCTAAGAGTGTTTTGTATTTCCATACTAAATATTCCGTGGGATGTTTCAAAGCTAAGTCCTTTACTCTTTCGTACGCTTGCTGGTATATTCTGTTTTCCAACATACTTTCAAGTATTTTTATTTCTTCTTCAAAACTTTTTGATATCACAAGTGAAATATGCTTCTTCTCTTGGGTACGTGAATTTGGAATGTTTGTCAAAGTGCCGTCGTAAGAACCTTTAGATGTTTCATGCTTCTTTTTGAATTCAGGTAATTTTTTAGGTATGTTGCTTTTAGTGATTTTTCTGAATATGCAACTTATATCTTGGTAAACAACATCAAAGTGATCGTAAACCTCCGGGAAATACTCACCACTACCCATTATTAAATAACCATCGTCTTCTAATAAATCGTACAATTTTCTGATGATATTTTCAGTATTCTCAACATATAATAAAACCCTTCTAGCAAGGATTATATCAAATTTACCTTTATATATGATTTCACAGCTGTTTATGTTACACTGATAAAAGAAAACATTGTCTTTGAACTCTTCCTTTATACAATATTTATCATCCCTTTTTGTAAAATACTTATCGATTTCTTCATCTTTTAAAAATCTCAAACTCCAGAATCTGTAACATCCATCTCTTGCTTCATTTATCCTTTGATGATTCACATCTATACCAACGACTCTGCACTTGGCACCTATTTCTCTTGAAATTATTGCCATTGTATAAACTTCTTCTCCTTTGGAACAACCTACGGAAAGTACGTTCCATTCTGGTTTTTTCTTCATTATTTCTTTTAGTCTTTCAAATGTTTTCCTATCTCTGAAAAAATAAGATTCTCCGATTGTGAGATTTTCAATAACAAGAAGTTCTACTAATTCATCTGGCATGTTGATTATTGATAGGTCTTGTATATTTTCTAAAAATCTTTTTAAACGACTTTCTTCAATTTTCAAACCATGCTTTTTTATTATTTTCAAAACCTTATCTCTGATTATGTCAAATTTTGGCATGTGCTGTCATTCCTTTTTTCATAGA
>JBCNVJ010000114.1:0-2232 GCA_039630255.1 Fervidobacterium sp.
AAGACTTGTAAAAATGGCCCCTAGCATAGTTACAGCGATAGGACCAGTCATGATGCCAAGAATGTCAAACATAGTGTCACAAGGAAAAACAGATGAACAAAAATGGTATATTAAAAGTGTATTTGATTTTGTCACATACAGCTCCATATTGATAATAGTATTAATAGTGTCTACAATGCAAGACTTCGTACCGTTGTTTTTTGGAAGTAAGTTTTTGAAAGTAAAAGAGCTTACAGTTATATCATCACCAATAATTTTACTAATATCATGGGGAAGTTTTTTCTCACTACAAATACAAATCCCAATGAAAAAAGAATGGTACTTAACACTTTCAGTAACATCTGGTGCGATAGTAAATTTCACATTGAATTTGATATTGATACCAACATACAAATCCTTGGGAGCAACGATAGCAACAGTAATTGCTGAATTTGTTGTGGTATCAATGCAAATAATCATGATAAAAAAGTTGGTTGATGTAAGAGAATTATTCAAAGACATATGGAAACACTTTATAGCTGGTGGTATAACCCTTGTTGCGTTATTGATTGTATCAAAAATACATCTTTTTGCGGTTGTAAAGATCGCGTTAGAACTATTGGTAGGTGTTGTATTGTACATAATATTTGAGCATATTTTGAAAAGCAAAGCGAACAACTACATCGTTGGTAAATTTTTAGAGATAGTAAATAGAATATTTAAATAATAACTTTCATTTAAACATTTTTAAAAGCTAACAAGCATAGAGCTTTCAAGAAAAAAGATTTAACTTAAAACGCATTCAAATGATGTTTAATGATTTAGTGCAAAACTTTATGATAAAATAATACTGTATATATAGGTACTGGATGAACCCATTGACTACTAAGGAATTATCACAATGAAACAAATAAAACTTACAAACAACAGGAGGAAAAAAGATGGTAATTGTTACAGGTTCAGCTGGTTTCATAGGGTTTCATTTATCTTTCAAATTACTTGAGAAAGGTTACGAAGTAATTGGAATAGACAACATGAACAATTATTACGATCCAAAACTTAAAAAAGACAGAAATTCATTACTTTCCAAATTTCCAAATTACCATTTTTATCTTCTTGATTTGAAAGACAAAGACTCAACTATTGCACTTTTCAAAAAGTTTAATCCGGATTACGTAATACACTTAGCGGCGCAGGCTGGTGTCAGATACTCATTTGAAAACACTGATGCTTATATAGAATCAAACATCATAGTCTTTCATAACATACTGGAAGCTTGTAAGATCTGTCCACCAAAACATTTACTCTTTGCCTCTTCAAGCTCAGTTTACGGAAATACGTATAAATTACCATTTTCCATCCAAGATTGTGCTGACAAACCACTTAGCATTTACGCGGCAACGAAACGCTCCAACGAACTATTTGCTTATGTATATAGCAAGACATATGGAATACCAACAACTGGATTGCGTTTCTTTACTGTATATGGACCTTGGGGCAGGCCGGATATGTCATATTTCAAATTCACCAAGTTGATCCTTGAAGACAAAGAAATTGAGTTGTATAAGAATGGTTGTGTCAAAAGAGATTTTACTTACATTGATGACATAATTCAAAGTTTAATAATAATCTTAGAAACCCCACCTTTTTTTGAGAAAGAAGATGAAAAATACAGAATTTACAACATTGGGAACAAAAACCCGGTAGATATTGAAAAAATTGTTGAAATACTTGAGAATATAATAGGTAAACGTGCTAAAAAAATATATAAGCCACTTCCGAAGGGTGATGCTTTGGTGACTTGTGCAGAAACCATCGAATTGGAAAGAGATTACAATTTCAAACCTAACACACCACTTGAAAAAGGTTTGGAAAATTTTTATAAATGGTATAAACAATACTACGGTATAGAGGTGTGAATTATGAAAATAGCAATTGCAGGTGCAGGATATGTTGGATTTTCCTTAGGTGTTATGCTTTCACAATACCATGAAGTTGTCATGTACGATATCGACCAGAAACGTGTTGAATTAATAAACATCAAACGTTCTCCAATAATAGACAAAGATATTCAAATTTATCTTAGAGAAAAGAAACTGAATATCAGTGCCACAACAAAACCAGAAGAAGCCTTTACGAACGCAAATTACATAATCGTAGCGACGTCTGCTGACTTTAATCCAGCTATTGGACAGCTGGATACCACGTCTATAGAAGATGTAGTTTCAAAATCCTTGCGTATTAATCCGGATG
>JBCNVJ010000115.1:0-2499 GCA_039630255.1 Fervidobacterium sp.
AAAAAGCTACTATATCTCCCATAACGATTGCTACGTCAGTACCAAGTTTTGGTGAGTCGTAAAGCTTTTCGTAAACTTTGTGTAGTGTGGGTTCACCTCTTCTTAAATCGGAGTTGTCTATTATATCATCGTGAATTAACAGAAACGAATGCATTAATTCGACCAAGCATGAAAGTAAAAAAGCATCATCTGTACGTTCGCCATTATAACCAGTATAAGATAAGAGTAAAAGCAGTGGGCGAATTCTTTTGCCTGGTCTTAATACAAATTTTTGAAATTCAACAGCTGCAGGTTTTATTTCGTTTGGAGTAAGACTTATGAGTTCTGCACAGAGTCTACTCATCTCTTCATCTATTTTTCGGATGTATTCTCCAAACATTAAATAGTCACTCCTTTTTGTATGGATCTATCAAATCATTATACCATGGTTATTGAACATTGCTATAGGAAGAATTTGACAATAAAAAACGAAGTGCTAAGAGCACTTCGTTATGCAGACACTATATTGCAAAATGTTTGTGCGTAAATAAGAATATTGGTCAATACTTTAATAATACTCAATGTTAACTATCTTTCCTTTCTTTTGTAATATCAAGCCTATATCATGAATAAGCCTGAATTTAAGAGATATGTCGTGAGAAAAAAGTGGATTTTGATGTGCTGGATTGATAGCTCTACCCACAAGAAATGTGATTATATCGGATTCTTCAAACATGTCAACAAGTTTTTGTGCACCTATGCCTATCTCTGTTGTCTGTGACTCATAATATCTGAAAACTTGTGTGAGTGTGATAATACCTTCTGTGATTAAATCTATACCTTCCATATACCCAATCGGGGGGGAAATTTGGGATATGCTTGAGAAATCTATTTCCACCTTTCGACCAAGTATTTTTTCGACTATCTGGCTTGTTGTACCACCACATATGACCTTTTTTCCTTCGGATTCTAAAAGTTTTTTGACTACTGTCTCATCATTTTCTTTTCTTTCAGGAGGTCCTACCATTATCGTTAGATTTCGTCTTTCCCTTACCTTAATTGCACAGGCAGTTGCGTCATCCCCTTTTGTTCCTTTGTCAAGGGCCTCAGCCAACCTAACTATGTGTTCTACTATACTTGAAAGATCCACTTTGTGCTTTATTAAGTTTTTCAACTCAATTTTTACGTTTTCAACACCAAAACCAAATGGGTAACGTTTTGTACCCATGCCAGCTTGTGTTATTCCATCAGTCATCAAGAATATCACATCACCAGGTTGGACTATAAAAGAAGATTTATAAACCTTTCTTCCTTCTATCTCAGACACTTCTTTGTCAGTTTCCAGTGCATCGTCGTTTCTATAAACTAATACCACCGGAAAATCGTACTCGTATATATTGCAAATTCCAGAGCTGTGATCAATTTCACATGTAGCCAAGGTTGCATAGCTAATCCCGCGTACTTTACAAATTGGTAGCGTCGAGAGTATAGATCTAAAAACTTCGTCTATCGGAACGTTATTAAAAACCATAGTTGTTGACATTGAGGCAGTTAGTGTTGAAAGAATGCTTGCCTTTATCCCGCTTCCAAGTCCATCCGAAACACTTATAACCGTTTTAAGTTCACTCTTTTTGAATTTCACCGTGTCACCGCACACTTCTTCACCAGTTTTATTTTTCTGTGCATAATGTATATCACACGTCAGCATTATCTTCCCCCATATGTTTTTTAAATTCTAAGAAATGTGACTTTGTCTGTGCTATTGACTCACCAAGCAAACTCGCAATATCTTGAGCGAGTTTCATTTGGTTGTTCAATACTTCTTCTATTTTCTCTATTGTTCTTCTTTTCAGACTATCCATTCTTTCTCGTTGTATCACCATTTCAGTAATATCGACAAACAAAACAACATTTCCACTTTCATCTGGTAATTGAAATGTCTTTGGATAGAAATACATCTTCTTACCGTTTATGTACAACTCTTGTATGCGTTCCGGTTCGTTGTAAATTCGTTCAGATATTCGAAGTATCGCATCATTTGAATAATATTTGAACAATTCCTTTGCAGAAGCGTTTATGTATAATATTTTGTCATCTTTAAATATAACTATAGCGTTTGGTGATTCATCAACTACCTTGTTTGAGACTGATGATACCTTTTCTATCAAGTATGCAAAGCACATTTCCTTCTCTGCTTTACCGAGATAAACTGCCTTTGCCTTGTCACGACAGGTTTCATAACCACATCCTGTACAGTTAAGTTCTTTATCCACAGAAGTTTTTCCCATAGACATCAATATTTTTTCTACTTCATCAACTGGAACTTGAGGTTTGTTATACTTTTGTGCGAAATGCTTTTTCAAAGCCAAATTGTAGATTTCTGCGTTCAGATTTCTTTTCGGTTCTAGACTGTTCATTACTTGTGTTGCTCGCTCAAGCCTTCTGCGCTTTTCTAATAGACTTACACTGTTATCAGAAGTGGGACCATTCAAACACCCGCCTATACATGCTGAGGCTTCT
>JBCNVJ010000116.1:0-2538 GCA_039630255.1 Fervidobacterium sp.
TCTACACTTAGAACCCTAAGTGCTGTTGGGTGAGTATCACCAAATAACGTTATGTTAATGGTATTGTATTCTTTCTCAAAAACTTGTTCCAAGTTTGTTCTTATGTTGTATAAAGGAGTGGACAACTTATACAATACAGTATGTAAATTGGTTGAAATCATGTTGTTTGTAAATATATCTAGAAACATAACAAAAATTAGCAACAGAAAAACCAACGCCAAGATGTTAGTTTTCATTCTACACTCTTCAGCCTCGCAAGTATATCCATTTTGTCAAGAACCATTCCGGCACCTTTAGCAACACAACTCATTGGATCATCAGCCCTGGTAACTTTTATACCTGTTTCTTTTTCAAGTAATTCACATATACCCCTGAATAAAGAACCACCACCGGCAACAACTATCCCTTTTTCCGTTATATCGGCAACAAGTTCAGGAGGAGTTTTTTCAAGTGTTGCTTTCGTTGTTTCAACTATTTGCATGGCTGTTGATTTTATTGCTTCTCTTATTTCTCCACCAGTAAGTGTTAATTTCTTTGGTAATCCACTTGAAAGTTCTATTCCAACTACTTCAGTTTGAAGTTCGTCAAATTCTTTCAATGGATAAACATTTCCAATTTCTATCTTTACACGTTCAGCTGTTCGAACACCTATCGTTACTCTGTAGATTTCTCTTACATATTGGATTATAGCTTCATCAAATTCGTCACCTGCAACACGTGAAGAGTTTGCTGTTACAATTGAACCGAGCGAAATCACAGCTGCTTCAGTTGTTCCGCCGCCTATATCAATCACCATACTTCCTTGTGGTTCTTCAACAGGTAGTCCAGCTCCGATTGCGGTTGCCATCGGTTCTTCTATAAGAAAAACCTTTTTTGCACCTGCTTCTTTACCTGCTGTTAATAACGCTCTACTCTCAACTTCGGTTACTCCATATGGAACACCTATGACTACTCTTGGTCTAAAGAAAGAAAACCTTTCCTGTGCTTTGCCAATAAAGTATGTAAGCATGGCAAGTGCAACATCATAGTCTGCAATAACACCATCTTTCAAAGGTCGTATGGCTTGTATGAAAGAAGGTGTTTTACCTATCATTTTTTTTGCTTCTACACCTACTTTGATTATTTCATTTGTTTCGGTGTTTATAGAGATTACCGATGGTTCGTTCAAAACGATCCCTTTTCCTCTTACGTAAACTAAGGTATTGGCAGTACCTAAGTCTATTCCAAGATCAGATCTACCAAACATTACTGCACTTCCTTTCTGATCATTTTTTCAAAAACTGTCAAAGCTTCTTCCAGCTTATCAAAGCACTTACCTCCGGCTTGCGCAAATGTTGGGCTTCCACCGCCACCGCCACCGAGTACTTTTGAAACAACCTTAGCTATGTTACCAGCATGGTAATCAACTGAAAGTTCTTTTGGGACCTTAACTGTCAAGATAATTTTATCATCCATTTTTGAAATAAGTAATACAATTCCTTTAATTCTTTCTGAGATATCATCTGTAAGTTCTTTTAGAATATCTGGTTCAAGTTTTTCAAAGACGGCCGAGACGTAACGAACTTCTTCATAAGCTTTCGATAAACTTGCAATTTGCTCTGGATTTATTAGTTTTCTTTTAACTTCAGCCAGTTCTCTTTCTAAGTTTTTCTTTTCTTCTTTCAATTTTTTTACTTTCAGTAAAAGCTCTGACTTTGAAGATTCAAGTTCTTTTTTTATTAATTCGATAATCTCTTCATTTTCTCTTAAATAAACCAAAGCATTCATTCCTGTTATGGCTTCTATTCTTCTCACACCCGCACTTACTGCAGTCTCGGAAACTATTTTAAATAAGCCTATTTCTCCCGTATTTTTGACATGTGTTCCACCACAGAGTTCTTCACTGAAATCAGAAACCTTTACAACGCGAACAAAATCACCATATTTTTCTTCAAAAAGTGCGATTGCACCTTCTTTAACTGCTTCATCATAACTTTTAATTTCCGTCTCAGTTGGTATGGCTTTCAGTATAACTTCATTAACTATATTTTCAATACTATCTATTTCGTCTTTTGTTAGTGCCTTGTAGTGAGTAAAATCAAACCTTAATCTTGTTGGCTCAACCAAAGAACCTGCTTGCCTGACGTGTGAACCAAGCACTTTTCTTAAGGCTGCATGTAAAAGGTGTGTTGCAGTATGGTTCCTCATAGTTGATTTTCGCTTGTTTTCATCAACTTTGGCGTGTACTTTTTGACCAACTAACAATTTTCCAGTAAGTCTTCCTTTGTGGACAATTATGCCTTCAACAGGTGAATAAACGTATTCGACGTTAAATTGCGCGTTTTCTGCGTATATAATACCAGTGTCGGCAACCTGACCGCCTTTTTCTGCATAAAATGGTGTTGTATCAAGTACCAACTCTACTTCTAAGTTCCTTCCTTCCACACTGTCAACAAAACTGTTATTTGAACGTATTTTAAGGATTGTTGCGTCTGTTTCAAGCGATTCATAACCAACGAAAATCACTTCAACATCAAGATCTTCGTATCCAGTCTTTTG
>JBCNVJ010000117.1:0-4221 GCA_039630255.1 Fervidobacterium sp.
GGATAAACACCAAAAAATGCTACATAAGTAAATACCAAAGTATCAACAAGCTGAGCTATGACTACAGAAAGTAAATTTGAAAAGAAAGTATTTTTGAAAAAGGCCTTGTTGAACACGTAATGATTTATAAGTTGCGAGGCCCCATACGCTAACAAACTTGATAATGTAAATCTCCAATTAGTACCAAGTATAAGTTTGTAAGCCTCTGATTTTTCAATTGAAAGTGCAGGCATAAACAAACTAACCAAAATAAGTCCACTTGCCGTTGCTTGTGCTAAGAAACCCATAAATATAAGATACTTGGAATATCTTCTGTCAATAACGTCAGAAACCATATTGGAAAGTATAAAAGTAAATGTATAACTCACTATAGACGCCGGAAAAACGAAGATACCAAGTTTGACCACTTTGGAAGCTAAAACATTTGAAATAACAATGCCTGTTATGAAAAGTGTTGTAAATAACATAATCCTTTTTTCCGTTTTCATGTAATACAGTCCTCCTTTTACCAGCGAAATATTTCTAATTTTACGATTTTTATGGCATGATATTATACTTCACCATCGAATCAAAGACCATTTTCTAAACCAAAATTTACCATATTTTTTACATCTTCGTAACCATAAAAATCAAAAATAGTGTATATAATATTGTTCGTACTACTGACGTATTTTGTTCACTTAAGTAGACATGACTATATAAGTTACTAAAGGATGTATACTTAACGCGACAAAAAATACTGATGGGGAGGGATTGTTATGAAGAGTTTGGGAAGGCACATCATAGCAGAATTTTACGACTGTGACAAGCAAATACTCGATAATATCGACGCTATTGAGTTTCATATGAAACAAGCTGCTTATGAAACTGGTGCAACGATAGTTAACTCATCTTTTCACCGGTTCCTCCCCTATGGAGTGAGCGGTGTAGTTGTAATAAGCGAATCGCATTTGACAATTCATACATGGCCAGAATATGGTTACGCAGCTGTTGACTTATTTACATGCGGTGATCATGTTGATCCTTGGAAGGCATTTACATATCTTAAGAAAATCTTCAAATCGCAGAGAGCTCATGTTGTTGAACACCTCAGAGGAAAATACGACGAAGTTGGTATTCCAGAAAACGCCCCACATAAAGCATACGTTGAAGAATTAGTTGAAAGTTTGTAAAAGTTCTTGATACATCAACTTTGTTTAATTTCTATCTGAGGAGGTGCAACTATGAGCAAAGAACTGGAAAAGGAATTAAAAACAGGCAGACACATGATATACATGGAATGGTATTCAAAAGATCCTGGTGGTCTTTTTATGCGAGTTAACAAGTACATTTACTCTGCTCAAAGTCAATATCAAAGAATAGATATATTTGAAACACCATTTTACGGGAGAGTCTTTGCACTTGATGGTATAACAATGACAACAGAGATAGATGAATTCATGTACCATGAGATGCTTGTACACGTACCGATGTTTATGCATCCAAATCCAAGAAAAGTGTTAGTTATAGGCGGCGGAGATGGTGGAAGTATAAGAGAAGTTTTGAAACATTCTTGTGTTGAAAAAGCGGTTATGTGCGAAATAGATGAGTTAGTAGTTAAGGCTGCAATGGAGTATCTTCCATACACTGCTTCGAAATTAACAGATCCAAAGGTTGAACTTGTATATGAAGATGGTGCAAAATTCGTTAGACAATTTAAAAATGAATTTGATGTTATAATAATTGATTCCACAGACCCGACTGCCGGTGAAGGTGGACATTTGTTTACACTTGAGTTTTATAAAGCATGTTACGAGGCTCTAAAAGAAGACGGAATACTTTGTGCACAAACTGAAGGTATGACTTACGATTATGAGTGGGGTTCAACTGCTTATAAGCGAATTAAATCAAACTTTCCTCTAACCAAGATGTATCTTGGGTTTATGCCAACTTATCCAGGTGGTATTTGGTCTTACACATACGCATCAAAATCTAAAATACATCCAGTGAAAGATTTCAATCCTGAAAAAGTAAAAAGTTTCAAGGAACCTTTAAGGTACTATAATGAGGAGATACATGTAGCTGCTTTCGCACTTCCAAATTTTGTTAAAAAGTACATAGGTGAAGAATAAAATTTTTGGGAAACGGCAGGTTTTATCCTGCCGTTCTTAATTAAATTTGAGGTTATCAAACAATTTTATGCGTCTAACTGATACGAGGTGAGATAGTGAAACTTGGTAGTAAGATAAAACGATTAAGAATCGCACGTGGGTATACTCAGGAAGAACTTGCAGATAGATGTGATTTGTCCAGAAGTTTTATATCACAACTTGAAAGTGATAAAGTTTCACCATCTGTAGAAACCTTAGAGCGTGTATTAAGGGTACTCGGAACAGATTTAAAACATTTTTTCTCGGACGAGCCTAAGAAAATTGTCTTCAAGAAAACGGAGCGCGTACCAATTTACGAATTACCTAAGGGTGTCAAAATTGACATACTTATGGACGGAGTAGAAGATAAGGAAATCGATGCAAAGATCGTTGAGCTTGAACCTGGAGCACAAACAGAACAAGAGGATTATCACGATGGTGATGAATTTGGATTTGTAATAGAAGGATCTGTGGAGATTTATATAGATGGCAAGAAATACAGAGCTAATGAAGGAGATTGTTTCTATTATTCCGCCGATTGCATCCACTACCTTAGAAACCCTGGAAAAGAAAAGGCAAAGATATTGTGGATACAAACTATATGAATTTTAGATTTAAGTTATCAAAACAGCGGTAGATAAATTTTCTACTGCTGTTTTTTTAATGCGCTAATCTTCGAATTCGCTCAAAAACAGAAAATTGGATATTCTTTCTAAAATACCTGTTGTTAGTATTATTAGTCAAACTACTGAAATTATCAGAACAAGTCACATTTAGTTTTTCTACGTTTTTTGAATTTGAAAATATGAATGTAAATGATAAAATTTGTACAGTGGGCGAACTACATATTTACATTATTTACATTTAGACATTTAAAAAGGAGTGAGCCGTGTGGAAAAAAAAATAAGAGTTCTTATCGCTAAACCTGGTCTTGACGGACACGATAGAGGTGCAAAGGTTGTGGCAAGAGGGTTAAGAGATGCTGGTATGGAAGTTATATACACCGGGCTAAGACAAACACCAGAGGAGATTGTTAAAACTGCTTTGCAAGAAGATGTTGACATTATCGGTCTTTCTATTCTGTCAGGTGCACATATGAGTGTTTGTAAAAAGGTACTTGAGTTAATGGATAAGTACAGTTTTCACGTACCGATATTCGTAGGTGGAATTATCCCAGCAGACGATGCGGAAGAATTATTAAAAATGGGCATAAAAGCTGTTTTTGGACCTGGTACTCCAATTTCCGAAGTTGTTCAAAAAATAAGAGAAGTTCTTGAACAGGGTGTAAAGGCACAATGAATGAACAAGAAAAGCTACTAGAATTGGTAGATTTGATTGTTCATGGTAATCAGATTGCTTTAGCAAAGGCAATTACTCTGGTTGAAAATGATCCTGATCTAATATTCAAAATAGAAGCTGAATACGGAAGTAAACTCAAAACGATAAGGTCTCATATTATTGGTTTTACCGGGAGCCCTGGTGCTGGGAAGAGTACTTTAACAGATGCATACGTATCTCGTCTAAGGCAAGAAGGTAAAAAAGTTGGAATCATTGCTGTAGATCCTTCCAGCCCATTTACAGGTGGAGCTCTTTTGGGAGATAGGATCAGGATGAAAAGACACTTCACCGATGATGACGTATTTATAAGAAGTATGGGTAGTCGTGGAAATGTTGGTGGTTTAACTGATTCCATATTTGGCGTCACTTTACTTTACAGATTGTATGGCTTTGATTACATTATTATAGAAACGGTAGGTGCAGGACAAAGTGAAATAGATATTGTATATGTAGCAGACACGGTTGTCTTAGTTCTGTCACCTGGTAGCGGTGATGAAATCCAACTTATGAAAGCAGGTATTATGGAAATCGCAGACGTATTTGTAATAAATAAATCTGATATGGAAGGCGCCGATTTATTGAAGATAAACTTGGAAACGACATTATCCTTTTCAGACACTAAAAAGCCCATTGTTATGTGCATTGCTACTTCGGGTAAGGGAATTGAACAACTACACAATGAAATTGAAAAACATAAATTGTATCTCAACGACTCCGGAGAGATTTACAAAAGAGAGGAAAGAAGAAAAAAGAA
>JBCNVJ010000118.1:0-2526 GCA_039630255.1 Fervidobacterium sp.
GGTAGAATTATTATCAACATTTCCAACAAACTGGGGAATCGATCCTAAATCTTCTCTCAAGTGGCTTGAAGAACATATGGTACCTGAATATCCTCTTGGTATCTTTGTAGACAAAGTAGGTGATGAACAATGACAACAAGAATGATATTTGCGGGATTTGGTGGGCAAGGTGTAATGTTAATGGGTCAGATCATATCCTTAGCTGGTATGTTTGAGGGAAAACATGTTACATGGATGCCATCATATGGTCCTGAAATGAGAGGAGGTACTGCAAATTGTACAGTTGTAATTAGCAGTGAAGAAGTTGCTTCACCAGTCACTGACAAAGCAGAAGTTATCGTTGCAATGAACATACCTTCATTACTGAAATTTGAGAAATACGTTGTGGAGGATGGATTTTTCTTACTAAATCAATCAGTTATAGATAGAGAAGTGACAAGGAAAGATATTAAAGTAATAAAAGTACCATGTAATGAAATAGCGGATGAATTGGGAAATCTAAAAGTAGCCAACATGGTAATGCTTGGTGCTGTTGTTGGAGCTACTGGTGTTGTAGGAGTTGATAGTGTGTTTGACGCTCTCGAGAAGAAATTAAGTGGTGGCAAAGCAGCTTTAATAGAAATAAACAAAAAAGCCATTATGAAAGGATACGAATTGGTAAAAAAATAACTAATAGGTTGATAGACTCAAAAAGGCGGATGAGATAAACTCAGCATTATGCCGGAGACAAGTCTCCGGCTTTTTTTGTACTTACAGTTAAAAGTGGTATAATTTAATTATCCAAAATAAGGAGGTGTTCTTATGAAAAGGTTTAAGATAACTTTCTTACTTATCGTTTTGTTAACAGGTATGCTTTTTTCCCAATTTTACCTTAACGTTGGAACAGTTAAAGTAAACGACGTAAATTACATGGTCTATGAATTTGGTCCAGAATTCACTATAGGACCCGTTTTGCTTGGTGTAACATTGCAAACTTACACAAGCGATCTTTCAACAGATCAGTTTTACTTTGGTGCTCCCGGTTCTCAGCCACCAAGTACAAACATCATAGATGGCATAAACATAGTTTCGTTTGGATTAGATTTGGGAGCCTTCTGGTTTAGATACGGTTCTATGAAGCAAATTACATACGGTATGGGATTCGTTTTCAATGGATACTTTGTACCAAACACTCACGTTTTAGATGCAGGACTTAGGCTCGGAACTTTGAATACCTCGATCCATGTTCCCTATCGACTAAAACAACTTTCCAATTTTTCGTTTGAACAATCGGATTCTTTGTACGCAGCAAGTGTATCTACGAAACTCTTGTTTTTTGATCTATCTTTGTTCGGAGGTATTGAAGTTGATGAAGATGTGGCTTTACAATACATTGCAGGTGCTTCTTTAACAGTTCCATTTCTTGGTTTTTCACTTGGAACGGAGGCAGGTATACAAATGTGGCGCAATGGTAAGACAGGTTATGGAGCATTTGGTGGATTGTTCGGTGATTTTGGTGTACTTCAAATTGTAGCTGGACCTTATTATGCTTCAAATGGATTTTTACCTTGGGCTTTAGGAAAAAATTATCCTAATATCAGAAAATCAGTCGAATTTAAACCGGAGAATTACAACGAAGAGATGGGGTACATAGTAAAGATCGGTTTCACGCTTGAACCTTATGGAAAGATCCTTGCTGGACTTAAAGGAGACTTTCAAGGTAATTGGCTATTAAATGGAGAAGGATTAATAAAAATACCTGCGGTCGCCGGTACGAACGGTCTCGTTTTATACGGTTATTTGTACGATAACACTCCTTTCCAAAACGGGCAAATACTTGACACAAATTCCGATGCAAGATTAACAATCGCATACCCCTTACTCAACAACTTCTTTGCTGGTGTTAAATACATTTGGAATGGTTCTAACTGGATACAAACACCATTTGTTGGTGGGGTTGCAAACTTTTGAAAAAATCGTAAACTATCTTAATTCTGATTAACTTAGACATCTTGAAAAGATTAGAATTTCGTGTTATAATTTAGTTGAATTGTCTTGCTTTGTTACTAAGATAAAAATTTTTCATACTAATGTTTTTGAGCGGGTGTAGCTCAGTTGGTAGAGCATCAGCTTCCCAAGCTGAGGGCCGCGGGTTCGAATCCCGTCGCCCGCTCCAAGAAATACAAACAAATGATCTGTAAATAATGATAAGTAGACCCATACGGGTCTACTTTAGCTATATATTAAAATGAGAAATCAAAATGGAATAAATCACAAAAATAAGCCGTGGGGAGAATGGAGGTAAAAAAGATGCCGAAAAGAAATAAAAGATTGGAGAAAGATAATACTTCAATCGTTATCAAGGAAAGGTTTGAACATTTTGACGAGGCACTAACTTTTGATGATGTATTACTAGTACCTCAGTACAGTGAAGTACTTCCATCTGATACTGATGTATCCACCAGATTAACACGTCAAATAAAACTTAACATACCGCTTGTCAGCGCAGCAATGGACACGGTTACCGAAAGTGAGCTTGCAAAGGCA
>JBCNVJ010000119.1:0-2324 GCA_039630255.1 Fervidobacterium sp.
GATTTGATGAATTTATAGTAGTTGATGGCAAAAACTTCGAAAAACGCTTTGCCGAAAAAGTTGTAGAACTCTTGCTTCATGGGTATGATAGTTGTTTGTTTGTTAAGAGAGCAAAGGCGTATAATTGGGAAAACTTAATCAGGAAAGAAATACAAATATATCGAGATGTAACTCAAGATACTTGAATTTTTCTTGTAGCTATGGTATAATCCTTAGCGGTTTAGTTAGTTTGCTTCTCAGGCGTTGTGGAGAGGTGGCCGAGTGGTCTAAGGCACACGCCTGGAGAGCGTGCGGTGGCCACAAACCACCCGTGGGTTCAAATCCCACCCTCTCCGCCAGAAAAATTATTTATAGCCGGGACATGCGTCCCGGTTTTTCGATTATTAAAATAAGGAGAGATATTTATGAGTTTGAATCCAAAGGAAATAGTTGAAAAAGTTACCGCGATTGCTAAACCGATAGTTTCTTCGCTGGGACTTGAATTGTTTGATGTAAAGTACACATTGAAAAGTGGTAAGTGGATATTAACTATATTTATAGATAAACAAAATGATTATGTGAGCACAAAAGATTGTGAGCTTGTCTCGTACAGTATTGAAAAAGAACTTGACTTTCAAGACATAATACCTGGAAGATACTATCTTGAAGTCTCTTCACCTGGTTTGGATAGACCTCTTAGAAGTATAGAAGATTTTGAACGATTCAAAGGAAAACTTGCAAAGGTTAAAGCAAAGAAAACATACAAAGGTTACATAAAGGATGTGGATACTAAAACAGGCGAGATTATATTGGAAGTTAATGAACAGTTGGTGGCTATAAACTTTTCTGATATAAAGGCTGCAAATTTGGAAATTGAATTTTAATTCTGCAGGGAGGGAAATTTATATATGAACAGTCCCATGTTACTTGAAGCACTTAGGGAGTTAGAAAAGGAAAAGGGTATTTCGATTGATGAATCTATACAAATTTTAGAAAAAGCTTTGATGAGCGCTTACAAAAACAAAACAGGTGAAAGAAATGTGGAAATAGTTATAAACAAGTTGTCTGGTGAAATAGAGGCATATCAGCTCCTTGAAGTAGTAGACAAAGTAGAAAACGAAAACTTACAGATATCACTTGATGAGGCATTGAAAATAAAACCAGATGCTGTAATAGGTGATATTGTTAAAAGAAAGATGAACATAAAAAAGTTAGGTAGATTTGCCGTTCAAGTAGCAAAGCAAGTTTTAATTCAGAAGATAAGGGAAATAGAAAAAGAAAAACAATATGAAAGGTATTCGGATTTGGTTGGAAGAGTTGTAACCGCTGAGGTATTGAAAGTTACCCCAGAATGGCTTGATATTAGGATTGGTAAACTTGAAACACACCTCCCTAAGAAAGAATGGATTCCTGGAGAAGAATTCGAACAATCAGACCTGATAAAGGTGTATGTACGAGAAGTCAAAAAGGACAAAAAAGGTCCAAAGATTATTGTTTCAAGAACAGATCCAGAGTTTGTAATTGGTTTGTTAAAATTAGAGGTACCAGAGATAGAAAATGGACTTATCGAAATTGTTAAAGTTGTTAGAGAAGCTGGTATCAGAACAAAGGTGGCAGTTGCGTCTCGCGATCCAAAGGTTGATCCAGTTGGTTCATGCATTGGACCTGAGGGCTCGAGAATATTACCAATTTTGCGCGAGTTAAAGGTTGAAAAAATAGATGTAATTAAATGGTCAAATGATCCAAAAGAGTTAATTGCCAATGCACTTCTTCCTGCAACAGTGATAGATGTGGAGATATTGGATTACGAGTCAAAGGCATCAAGGGTACTTGTTTCTCCAAATCAACTTTCGCTCGCGATAGGAAAATCAGGTCAAAATGCCAGACTTGCTGCAAAACTGACAGGTTGGAAGATTGATATTAAACCTGTTATGAACGTTTAGCATGAACAAACTATAAATCAGGGGAGAGGTAAAATGCACGTGGATAGTTTAAAAAAGGAACTAAAAAATAGAAAGTGGAGGATGACACCTCAACGAGAGCAGGTACTAAAGGTTTTTATTGAAACAAACAGTGAGCACCTTGGTGCTGAAGAGGTTTACAGGTATTTAATAAGTAAGAGAACTAATGTGAGCAAAGCGACTGTTTACAGGACCATAGACTTACTTGTCGAACTTGGATTTTTGAGAAGGCTCCAGTTTGATGAAGGAGTTTATCGCTATGAATTGGTCGACAAAGAAAGTAAACACTCTCATTTTATCTGCAATTCTTGTGGAAAGATATACGAGTTGAAAGGTGAACTTTCACCTGAAAATGTTATGAAGGAATACGTTAACTTATTAGTA
>JBCNVJ010000012.1:0-8906 GCA_039630255.1 Fervidobacterium sp.
TCCTCTCATATATGCAAGAGGAGCAATTTCTATAATATTCTTTTCCCTAAAGGATATGAATTTTTCTATACCAACCATATCTATTAGCGCATCATAGAGTGGACGTAAATAGGGATCGACCTTTTCAGTCAAGTCACCTGGTAAGAATCCAAGCTTTTCACCTGCTTCAACTGCAGGTCTTGTTAAAACAATTCTTTGTACTTTACCAGATTTGAGATAGTCCACAGCAATTGCACAAGCTAAATAAGTTTTCCCAGTTCCGGCAGGACCTATTGCAAAAACTATGTCGTTTTTTTCTATTGCCTCAAGATATTTCCTCTGTCCTTCAGTTTTTGCTTTAACCTTTCCAACAGATTTCTTGTAAACTTCTTGAGGGTTTTCGATTTTTTCATTTTCCTCAACTATATATTCAAATTCTGTCCAATCAAGAAGATGACCATCCCTGGTTATGTTAACTACCTCTCTTAGTATTTTCTCAACTACTTCAACTGCTCTCTCATCTTCCCCTTTGATTCTTATTTCATCGTCAATAACAGCTATTTCGACGTTGAATCTTCTTCTCAGATACCGGGCTTTGTTGTCATATTGGCCAAGTATCTCAACTATGGCTACATCCTTAGGCACCACTATCCTTCTTAAATTCACACACTCACCTCGGTAATTGAATTTAGCATTTTTACAAGTATAATTATACCAGAAAATTAGAAAAATCTGTTAAAATATAAATGAACAACTTTTCTCTACTGTATCACATAGGTTCAAAATTCATTTAGATATTAAAGAACTAATTTGACATTCGTAAAAGGAGGAATAACATGGCTCTCATATCCGCATCTATCTTAGCTGCTGATATAGGAAGTTTGAAGGAAGAAATAAAAAGAGTTGAGAACTACATCGACGAGATACATCTTGATGTTATGGATGGTCATTTTGTACCGAATCTTACCTTTGGATATCCTATGATAGAAACGTTAAGAAACTTCACAAATCTTCCAATAGATGCGCATTTGATGGTGACAAATCCGGATAATCACATTCAAATGTTCATTGAAAAAGGTGCAACAAGAGTAACTATTCACCAGGAAACTTGCTTCCATCTGCACAGAAGTGTACAATTTATAAAATCACTTGGTGCAGAGGCGTTTGTTGCTTTAAATCCTGCTACACCCATCAGTACGCTTGAAGAGATCTTACCATATGTTGATGGCATACTTGTCATGACAGTTAATCCAGGTTTTTCAGGTCAAAAATTTATTCCAACAATGTTTGAGAAGATTAGAAGAATTGCTTCAATAAGAGAGGGGAGAAATTACGCATTTAAAATCGCTGTCGATGGAGGCGTTGGAAACGAAAATGCAATAGAACTTATTAAAATCGGAGTTGATATTCTTGTTATGGGTTATGGTGTTTTTAGAAATAATAAGCTTCCTCAACTGTGGGAGGAGATAAAAAATTGCAAAAAATAAGAAAGATTTTGTTTTTCGTTTCTCCTTACTCTTTTGAAGGTTCAATTATAAATTTTGATGATTTGTTCTCTTTTATTTTAGAAAACAAAATAGATGGTGTTGTAATCTCGGATTCAACATTCCATGGTGTTATTAAGTTTCTTAGTGTGGCCCAGAGTTATAAAGATGTTGTAGATTCGTACATAGGATATCGGATTAATAATGTTGTTTTCGTTTTCACTAACACAGAGGAGTTTTACAAATTTTTGACATTTTACAATTCCAAACCTATTGATAAAAGCACAACTGATATATTGAAAAAACAATTCACATATTTTGAAGTGACGCCGTTATATTATCTACCCAAACAGAAGCACGTATATGAACTTTTTTGTGATTATATACAACAAAATTTGAGAGTACACAATGGTTTATCTGATTGCCTCGTAGAAGCTTCATTGTCTTCACCTAATTATATACTGCGTTCATATCAGAATTTGCCAAAGCCATCGAGTGATTTTTTGGGTGAGTTGTTGAATAAGGAAACTGAATACAAAGATAGACTAGAAAAGGAAATAAAGTTGATAAAATCCTTCCGGTTCGAAGATTACTTTTACACCATAAAGCGTATAATTGAAATTGCGAAAAGCAATGATGTAGAGATTGGACCGGGGAGGGGTAGCGCAGTTGGAAGTTTAGTTGCATACAGACTTGGAATAACAAAGATAGATCCAGTGAAGTATGGTTTGCTCTTTGAAAGGTTTCTTAACGAAGGTCGAAGCGATTATCCAGATATAGATCTTGATACAGAAGATGTTAAAAGACAAAAATTAATAAATCTGCTTAGAGAAGAATTTGGATACGTTTACAACATTAGTACCTTTTCATCCGTACCAAAAAAATTTTTGGAAAACTTACCAGATGATGCTAAGAAAATTCTTTCGAGAATTCCTTTACAACGCTCAACGCATGCTTCGGGCCTTGTAATATCCACAAATCCTGTCTTCGTGCCGATAGTACCGTTGACAGAAACACTTGAGTGGGATATGGATGACTTACAGTCAATTGATTGTGTAAAATTTGATGTACTCGGTTTGAAAACACTCAGCATTTACAAAGAACTAAAAAACAGCATAAACACAAAAAGTAACAACGAATCTATAAAGAAGACTTACAAATACATATGCGTTGGTTTCACAGACAACGTTTTTCAACTTGAAAGCTCCATTGGTAAATCCGTCGTAAGGGATGTAAGACCATCAAACATTCGTGAACTTGCGATTGCCATTTCTCTGAACAGGCCAGGTCCATTGCGCTCCGGAATAACAAACGAGATAAGAAGTCTAAAACTTAAGAAAAAAAGAAAATACGAACTTGACATTTTGCAAGAAACGTACGGACTACCCATTTATCAAGAACAAATCATGTTAATAGCGATGAATTTGGCGGGACTTACGAGCAGGCAAGCAGATGCGCTTAGAAAAGCTATAGCTAAAAAAGACTCTTCCGATTTTGCTGAATTAATTACAATCGTCAAAAATGCATTAACTGAAAAATTAGGTAAAGATGGTGAAGAACTTTCAAAAAGCTTAATTTTATTTGGGGAATATGCGTTTAACAAATCGCATGCTATAGCGTACGCACACTTAACATACTACATGGCATTTTTCAAAGTTAATTATCCAAAGTTATTCTATGATGTATATTTGAAACATGATTCCTCTATTTTATGTGAGGCGATCTATAATCTTCAGGCTCTTGGCTATAAGGTTTTACCACCAAAAATTGACTCGCTCTCAAGTAAAGATAGGAACGATGAAAAGGTATATAGATTACCACTTTACGTACTTCCGGGCATCTCCTATGAAAAATCCTTACAACTCCAGAATACAAACTTTGAGGATTTTGAAGATTTTGTTGAAAAGGCAGATTTATCACTTTCCACGATAGAAGCACTTGTAAAGATAGGAACATTTGATGAGTTGTTTGATAGTAGAAGAAAGGCAATACAAAAGCTTAGAACTCTTAGAAGTGGATTCAATCCGGAGGTAGCAAGAATCGGAGGAAAAATATTTGGTAAAATAATAAAATTGGACGAAACAAAAGTTGAAGATGATTGGGAAAGAACCAACATGGAGTACGAAGTTCTTAAAGTACCGATATCTTTACCAACAAAAACTCAGAATCACCTTGCGCCTTATTGTGTTGCCTACGCTTTGAACTTACCATATGGTGTTCATGTTTCTGTAAAAGCTGGATTTGCTACAGATGGAAAAAGTGTCTTCAAAACACAAATGCCAGATGGTGACTATACACTTATTTATCCGGATAAGTTTGAAATAGGTCATTTAAATATATCGTATCAACTAAAACACATGCCAACAAGATCTGAGATTTCTAAAACATCATCCAGCCTTGGAGTAGAAGAGATAATACTCCCAAACGGAAGATTAATAAAGAATGCAAGACCTATTCAAAACGATTTCAAAACATTTGTAAAAAAATGATTTTAGAGGGTGATTGCATGAAATCTAACTATGTAGCATTATTTTGGAAAGAAAAGGATACAAATAAAAAATTGATCGAATGTAACTTATGTCCACACAATTGTTCTATACAAAATAATAGAACAGGAGTTTGTAAAGCAAGGAAAAACATTGATGGTGTACTTTATTCACTAAATTACGGCGAAATTACATCCATAGCGCTTGATCCAATAGAGAAAAAACCTTTGTATCATTTTTATCCAGGTAGCTCAATCATATCAGTTGGGAGTTGGGGTTGTAACTTCGTATGTGCGTTTTGCCAAAACTGGGAGATTTCTCAACAAAAACCGTACTATATAAAATACATCGAACCTGAGCAGTTGGTAGAAATCGCAGTTCAATACAAAGAAAAGGGTAACATTGGTATAGCTTATACCTATAACGAGCCGATAGTATGGTACGAATTTGTTTATGAATGCGCAAAACTTGCACATTTAAGTGGGTTGAAAAATGTACTTGTTACAAATGGGTATATAAACCGAGAACCACTTGAAAGACTTGGGAGTTACATAGATGCGATGAATATAGATCTCAAAGCGTACAATAACGAATTTTACCGAAAAGTTTGCGGTGGAGATTACCAAAATATTTTGCGAACCATAGAATATTGTGTAAGAAATGGTATACATGTTGAAGTAACAACACTTATAATTCCTGGAGGAAATGATAACGTAGTTGAACTTGAAGAAGAGTTCAAGCATTTATCTAAGATATCAAAAGAAATACCATTACATCTGTCTAAGTATCACCCAGCTTACAAATACTCTTCGCCATCAACAAGTGTTGAGACATTGGTGGAGTTGTATAAAATAGCAAAAAAGCATCTGAGTTACGTTTATCTTGGTAATGTTTGGGACGAAAAGTATGAAAGTACGTATTGTCCAAATTGCGGAAGTGTGGTTATAATTAGAAAGGGATACACAATTGATATAAAAAATCTTGATAATGAAGGGCGGTGCAGTGTGTGCAGCAACCAAATTATAGGGAAATTATGGTTTTGAATCAAGTTGTAGTTTTTTCTATGATAGTTATTTTTCTTGTGATGATTGCAATTTACCTTCTTTTTACATATCCGGTAAGACCGGTCAATACAAAGATTTTGAAGACTATATCTTTGGTACTTACGTTAAAATAAGAATTGCATCCAAAGTTAACTCGTCCACTATTTCAAAAGCTATATTTTCAGAAATGAAAAGATTAGAAAGCAAATACGATGCATATTCACCTAAGAGTGTTTTATATCAAATAAACCATTCAGAGGATTGGATTGACGTTGATGATGAAACTCTATCGCTGATTGATTTATCTTTGAAACTTGCGCGCCAAACTGAAGGTGCATTTGATCCTGGACTTGGAAGACTTATCGATTTGTGGGGATTTAGTAAATTTACCCAAAAAAGTGCTACACAGGAATTTAGAGTACCAACTGCGACTCAAATAGCACAAGCTGCAGCTGATTCTGGTTATCAAAAGATTTCAATAGACTATATAAACAAGAAAGTAAAAACTAATGGAGCATGGATCGATCTTGGTGGGATGTTGAAAGGATACGCTTTGAAAAGAGCGTATCAAATAGCAAAAGAATACGACAAGAATTGCCATGGTTTCATCGAGACAGGTGGTCAAATAATGATACTCGGTCCAAAATATGGTAAAACCAACTGGATTATAGGAGTGAGGGATCCACGTGGGAACCCGGGGGAAAATATAAAATTCGTTTACATGAAATCTGGTTCAATAGCAACCAGCGGTGACTACGAAAGATTTTTCATTGTTGATAATGTACGTTATCATCACATTATAAACCCCAAGACAGGCTATCCATCTAAAGGAGCAATAAGTGCAACGATAATATCTGAGGATCCGGTAGTTGCTGATGCCTTCTCAACTGCTGCTTTTGTGCTTGGAAAAGAGAATTGGTTGCTTACAAGGACTCTTTTTCCAAAATATGGGGCTGAAGTACTTCTTGTGTACGAAGAAAAAGCAAATGACAGTGTAAAGATTAAATCCCTCCAAACAGATAACTTCATAATATACGAAAATCCAGATAGATAAAAATACAATGAGGTAATATTGTGCTTTTTCTTGAGAAATGTCGAAATAAACATCATGTGAATAAACTATCAAGGAGGAGAGAAAGATGAAAAAGCTAAAGAGCTTTGGAGGAAAGAACCTTGGCGGTACAGGAACAAGCTTACCAAAAAACTTCTCAGAGCTTCAAAAACTACAAGCCAAGATGGAAGAAGAACTAAAAAATCTTGAAACACTACTTGCAAACGAAGAAGTTCAAGTTGAAGTTGGTGGAGCATTGAAAATTATTGCTACATGTGATAGACAGATAAAAGATATAATTTACGAAACTGACATACTTGAAGATCAAGACATGTTCAAAGATCTTCTAAAAACTGCTATAAATGAAATCTGGCTAAAAGTTGATCAAATAAGAGAGGAAAAGACAAACGAAATAATTGCAAAATACAATCCTCTTGCTTGAAATTAAGCATTTTACAGTTTTGGAATTGAAAGCTGAAAAAATATTCAAACAATCACTGCTAAGATCAAGATGAAAAATCGTGTAAGGAACAGCAACAGCTTTTTTCATTGCTATTTACTGATAAAATAGTGTTACAAAAAAGCAGCACATTATTTTTAAGGGTGCTGCTTTGTTTTTTTGTTATGGTATAATAAAAAAAACAATGATGAGGTGATAAATTTGAATAATAAAAGCCAACCTACCTACCTTTATTTAATAATGATTAATTCCTTAATTTTACTCGTTTTCTATATTGCAAAAACATTCTTTTTCAAGAATGAAATCATTTACTTAGCCTTTGGTGCACAATATGGACCACTTATATCTTCCGGTCAGTGGTACAGAATTATTACGGCAATGTTTATGCATGGTGGTTTTTTGCATCTTGCATTAAATATGTATGCGCTTTATATACTTGGAAATTACGTAGAAGGAATATACGGCACTTCCAGATTCCTTGTATATTACTTCTTATCGGGTATAATTGGAAACATTGCAACACAGATATTTTACTACGATTCCTTATCTGTTGGGGCAAGCGGTGCGATATTTGGCTTAGTAGGTGCATTATTTGGTGCTGGGTTTAGAAAAGACACTCCATTCTTCCTAAGACCAATTACTGGAAGTGCACTTTTGCCGATGATTATCTTGAACATTGCACTTGGATTTGTTCCCGGTTCTGGAATAAACAACGCAGCACATATTGGAGGTTTGTTAACCGGAATGGCACTTGGCTACGGTTTACCAGTTTACCACAACTACAGAGCAGAAAAAATTTGGAGAATACTATCTTACATACTAATAGCTCTCATAATAATTTCTTACGTACTACTTTTAAAAGATATAATCCTTTAAAAGAAAGGAGGAACTAAAATGATTAGAAGCTGTCAACTTGTGTTTATATTATTAGTATTACTGGCCTTAGCGCCATTATCTTTATCAACCTTTGCTCAAACTACATCCCAAACAGAAGATATACTTGTCTTGTTTAATTCAAGAGGATTATTATATACAACAATTGATAAAGAATTTGAAGTACCTGATGGATGGAATGTATTGCATATATCTTCCCCAAGATGGTACGTAGAAAATAACACCATTCAACCAGAATACTTAATTCCTGCAAATTTACCAGAAGGTAAATATAAAATTATAGGTAACATTGCGACATCAGATAATGGTGAAAAATATACCCAAACACCTTTTGGATTAGCCAAAATCCTTAATGAAGGAAAAACATCATCGGTAATCAAACTCACAGAAAAATCAGATGCACTTTTTTCTGTGCCTGGTGGCTATAGAATATACTACACACTCAAAGAAACAATCCTTGAGCAATTTTTTGAAATCAAATCTCCTGTTGACAAAGCTTATGTAATACTTTCAACAGCTCCAGAAGAGAATATTGTTAGAACCTCGTATTCAAAAATGGCTTTGGAAACAATCTCTGAAGAAGTTACTACTGCCGGAAGAAAAATATTTATACTTGGTTACCAAGAAGGATTAAGAAAAGGAATTAACATAAGAAATAAAACACTAAGCATTACACGACAAGATTGGAACAAAATCTATTTGAATTACAACTACACCTACGCCTGGCAACCGGCAGATTACGTTGTAGAAATAAAAACAACAGACGAACTACCAGCTGGGGAAATCATCGTTTACTCTAACATTCTTGGTAAAAATGTACCTATAGGAATTACGAGCATACCTGACATTAACAAAGAAGGAGAAATATACATATCAAAAAGCTGGCAAGTTTATCATTCTTGGGTACTTACAAAAATGACGAAAGCAAGCGGAAGAACATTTATTGCAGGAGAACTAAACCTAAAAGGTAACGGACTTGCCAAATTAATAATCCAAGGTAGAAACATTTCAGGATTAAGCATAAGCTTAGGTAACATTATCAAAACTGCAAGTGATTATGTAGAAATTCAAATACCGGTTTCGAAAGTTGTAAAAGTGAACATAAGTTTTACATACACAGAATAGAAAAGTTGGGGATATTCCCCAACTTTTCCTTAGTTTCCATTCTTCAGTTTCCATACCTTCCTGTGTTTCTTGAGTCCCTTCTAAATTTTGGCCACGGACTATTCGCAAGTCCAAATGATGACGATTGAATTGCGTATAATTTTCCACTTCCACTTTCATATCTACTTCCAACACGAATAATTGTACCATTTCCAAAATAAATAGTACCATCTGAACCTATTGCTGGACTGGAACTTATCAAACCACCAGTTTGGTATTTCCATTTTAACGTGCCATCTGGATTTATGGCATGCAAATAACTATATTCACTAAAATAATAATCACTACTTCCCACATAAATAGTACCATCTGAACCTATCGCTGGACTGGAACCTATCCAATCAC
>JBCNVJ010000120.1:0-2120 GCA_039630255.1 Fervidobacterium sp.
CTTGACAAAAACACCATCGTTGAACTATCCAACGGTTCAAAATTTATCGCAAAAGAAATGAAACTAGTCACCGAGTCTTCAAAAATGAGGTTTCAATTCATCGATAATTTTGCGGAACATGTATCTTTGATCAAAGCTTCATCTGGTGCATAAATATAGCAAAAAGCAGAGCTCAAAATTACAACTACATCGTAGAAACAAAAAAAGTACGTACATTCTGTGCAATTCGAAATTCTCAGGTGAGAATGTTATACTCATATTGTCATTTGAAACTAACTACATACTCAAGTACAATCAAATATCAGCGATAGGCAAAGTCGGTTCAATAATTTCCACAACACAGAGACAATTGTTAATGAGAAACGAATATCAGGATGCTTCGACAACATTTTACTACGACCCAGAAAGTAAAACACTAACAATCACATTCATAGGTGAAACACTTAGTCTTGATAGCAAGGATGTAAACGAAATAGTGGTTGAAGTACCATCAAAATAGGGAGAATGAATATGAGAAAGATAATGCCTATCAGTTTAATACTTCTCTCAACCTTTCTATCTAGTGCAATCATAAGACTTACAAGTGGTATGGAGGCAAAGGTAAAAGTCGTAAAACTTGCAGAAAAGGCGGTGATTGTGCAAGCTGAAGGGTTCAACCAACCTGTCCAATTTGATCCAAAAAAGTTGATTAAATATTAATAGACGAAGCAAAGGAAAAACTAAAAACAAGCCGAGATATAGTACTTTACAACGAATTGGTTGATAACCTCAAACTTTTGAAATAGAAGAGACAAAAGTAACAATAACATTCGAATCAAATGTAATCAATTGTACACTAAAAGAAATATCTTTTATCTCTTAAAGTAATTTGAGCATACCAAAAAACAAACTAAAAAAAGGGCTATTCACAAATGTTGAACTATCAACGGATAACAAAGTAACTGTTATTCTGGTGAATGGATTGAGTTTCAAATTTGAAACATTTGGAAATGTATCTGGGGAATATATTTTCAGTGATGGTAGATTAAGAGCAACGTTTAAAAACAAACAAGTTTGCTTTGTCTTTTTACCTGAAAGGTATGTAAAAGATATCCGTCGTATGTAAGCTTGGTTGATAAAACAAAGACATTTGCAAAGATAATATCCGGAGATGATGATAAGTTAGTTATAGAAACAGTGGTTAGAGAAAGACATACAATAAAACTATCTGAAATTGAATATGTGGAGATAGAAAAGATAAGTAAATTACAAAAGACAAAGTCGATGAACATACAGGTAGGTGGAAATATAACGCTCAGGAGTAGCGAAATAGGTTTTGCATACACGAATTTCACACTCCAACGTGGTACGAAAAATCAACTTGTTGCAGTAAATTTATTAACAACAAATCCAGAATTGAAACGAATAATCTTTTGTGTTCAATTGTACGGACTCAAATGGAGATTCCAAACTGATGGCTATGCATTTACCAGTCCAGCGATAGGGATAGATGGTACTATTTATGTGGGAAGTTATGAATAGTGGAGATGTTTTTTTAGTCCGAGGTCTATGAGTGTTCGTATACCTTTTCAATTTTTGAAAAAACTGATTAGTTGGTATATGGATTATGCCCAGTCTAATCAAGGAGTTTGCTGGTTAATGATGTTTGTTATAAGTTGTTTTTTGAACAATCTTATAATACATTTTTATTTTGTGGTAAAATCGAATGTAAGTGATTTTGGGAAGTTGGGGGTATTTATATGACTTATTTGGAAAAGGTACTGAAGCTGCGTGATTTGTTGCTTAGTTCTAATTTCTGTGTAGTACTAACAGGTGCTGGTGTTAGTGTTCCAAGTGGTATACCTGATTTTAGAAGTACAAGTGGCGTGTACGCAAAATATGGTCAGGAAATATTCGATATAAATGTGTTTAAAGGTAACCCAGAAAAATTTTATGAATTTGCCAAACAAGAACTTTTTAAAATGCTTGATACTCAGCCAAACGAGGTTCATAATTTGATCGCAATACTTGAGCAAAAGGGTATTGTAAAAGGTTTGATTACGCAAAATATTGATGATCTACATAAGAGAGCAGGTAATAAGCAGATCGCTCAGATACACGGAAATGTGAGAGTTTGGAAT
>JBCNVJ010000121.1:0-1273 GCA_039630255.1 Fervidobacterium sp.
ATACATTTGAGCTTCTTTAATCATTCTTTCTATATCGTCACTACTCAATTGATGTCTTCCTGTTACAACCATTGATTGTTCTTTACCAGTTCCAAGATCCTTAGCAGATACATGCACTATACCATCGCTGTCTATGTCGAAAGTAACTTCAATTTGTGGTACACCTCTTGGGGCAGGTGGAATTCCAACAAGTTGGAAGCTACCAAGGAATATGTTGTCCCTTGCCATTGCACGTTCTCCTTGATACACCCTAACTTCAACACTTGTCTGGCCATCTTCAGCAGTTGTAAAGACTTTACTTTTCTTAATTGGTATTGTCGTATTCCTTGGGATGATTGGTTCAAGCAATCCTCCTTTAACTTCCACACCAAGTGTCAAAGGTGTTACATCTACAAGTACAACGTCTTTATCCTTTGCACCTTCTGTACCAGCGAGTATAGCTGCTTGAATAGCTGCACCTATAGCAACTGCTTCATCTGGATTAACACTTTTGTTTGGCTCTTTACCGAATATATCCTTTATGAACTTTTGAACCATGGGTACTCGCGTCATACCACCAACGAGTATTATTTCATTTATATCTCTTGGCGAAAGTTTTGCATCACTTAAAGCCCTCTCTACAGGTTCTCTTGTTTTTTCAACAAGATCTCTTGTAAGTGATTCAAACATTGCCCTTGTCAATTTCATCTCTAAGTGCAGAGGACCTTCAGCCGTTGCTGTAATGTAAGGTAAACTGATGTCTGTTTCAAGCTTTGATGAAAGTTCAATCTTTGCTTTCTCGGCTGCATCTCTTAATCTCTGAAGTGCTTGCTTATCACTCCTCAAATCAACACCGTATTGTTTTTTAAACTCGTCTGCAAGATAATCAATAATCCTTTGGTCAAAGTCGTCTCCACCAAGATGGTTATTTCCACTTGTGGCAATCACCTGAATAACTCCGCCACCTATTTCGAGAATAGATACATCGAAAGTACCACCACCAAGATCGTACACAAGAACCTTTCTTTCACCTTCCATTTTATCAAGACCGTAGGCAAGAGCAGCAGCGGTTGGTTCGTTGATTATTCTAAGTACCTCAAGACCAGCTATGATACCAGCTTCTTTTGTAGCTTGTCGCTGTGCATCGTTGAAGTAAGCTGGACAAGTAATAACTGCCTTTTTAATTTCACCACCAAGATACTCTTCTGCGTCTTTTTTGAGTTTTTTGAGTACGTATGCGCTGATTTCTTGTGGGGTATATTCTTTGTCATCGATCCTCACCCTGTAATCTGAA
>JBCNVJ010000122.1:0-6260 GCA_039630255.1 Fervidobacterium sp.
ATTAATTGATGCTTGCCTTGAAAGAAATATACAACCAAATATTACAATCTATCATTGGGATTTACCACAAGCATTAGAAACTCAAGGTGGTTGGACAAAACGAGATACATATCTACATTTTTTAGATTATGTAGATTTTGTTACAAAAGAATATGCTGACAAAGTTCCACGATGGTTCATTTTGAATGAGCCATCTGCATTTACTATTTTAGGGTATTTATTAGGGATTCATGCACCAGGTAGAAAAGGGCTTTCAAATTTTCTTCCAGCAGTTTATCATGTAGCATTAGCTCAAGGAGAGGGAGGGAAAATTGCCAAATCAAATAGTCCAAGATCAGAGGTTGGAACAACTTTCTTTACTATGCATTTAGAACCATTTTCCAAAGATGGATTTTGGAAAGAGCTTGATCAAAAAGCTACTTCAAGGTATGATGCATTAATCAACCGACTGTTTATAGAACCATTGTTAGGATTAGGATTTCCTTACGATACTTTACCTTTTTTAAGACGGTTTCAGAATTACTATCAATCTGGTGATGAAGAAAAAATGACGTTTATTCCAGATTTTATTGGTATTCAAAATTATACCCGAGAGATCGTAAAAAGTTCAATTTTGATTCCCTACATGTGGGGAAGGCTGATGGGAGCAAAAAGCCGAACTACACAAATAACAGAAATGGGGTGGGAAATCTACCCAGAAGGAATTTACTATGTGTTAAAGCGATTTGCAAAATATGATAAAGTAAAGAAAATTTATATATAACAGAAAATGGAGCTGCCTTTCCCGATGTGCTTGAAAATACAAATGATGGAATCCGAATTCGAGATAATAAGCGTATTGAATTCATCAAACGTTATTTGGAGCAAGTCTTGATAGCAAAAAGAGAGGGTGTTCCCGTAGAGGGTTATTTCATATGGTCATTTATGGACACTTTTCAATGGGGCTGAAGGGTATCGTCCGAGATTTGGGCTTGTTTATGTTGATTATCCAACACAAAAACGTTATATAAAAGACTCTGGGTATTGGTTTCGAGATTTTCTTCTCGGAAAGGATATTTAAAAACATTTATATTGAATTTCGTTTTTATTGCGGACATATCTTTTTTGATAAAAGGTCTTATTTCGCTTTCTGTATCGTAGATTTTATTCTTTATAGAATCATATACGTACACATATCCCTGATGATCCAACATCGTGCCAAATGAAGTGGAAGGATAGATCTCGGGGAATTCTCTTGCTATCTGTAATTTCTGATGTGATATGTGATATAAATATATTTCATCCTTCCACAAAAAGTAGAATTTTTCCGGAATTGTATGATCCCATGTAAAAAAATGGGGGTCGATTAGTTGTATATCTATGATTTGAAATTCTTTCCATTGGTCATTTTCTAATTTGAGAATGACTCAATTGTCATATTTAGCAACGAACAGCCATTTTTTATCTGGTGAAGGTGAAAGAAATTTGCTTTTTTCATAAATCATCATAATATCATTAACATCATAAAAATCCTTTTCTTTTTCGATAAAAAAACCGACTTTCGGGTTTATCGCATATTCATCTCCCTTACCGTATAGAAATACAAGAGTTAAAGGGTTACTTTTGATCGCATAAATAGATCCAGGAATTATCCAAAAGTCAAAAGTAAAATGTTTTTTTCTTTGTGGTTTTTTTGGAGAAGCTGTGCTAAAATCTATAATAAATAAACTTGTTTGATAATCTTTCTTTTCGGGTGTTCCCGATAAAGGATGAGCTAACCTTTCTTGCCAAATTAATTCAATTTCTAAAAATGTTTGTTGTTCAATCAAACTTAGAACTTTTTCTGATTGATTTTTTTTATAAAATATCATTTGGCAATTGAGAAGAATAAAAAAAGAAAAAACGAATATTATTTGATATTTGATTGATTTATATTCCATTCTACATTGGAAAAATCTGTTAATTTATAATACCTTTTGGTTTTATAGTTAAGATCTGTATAAGGTATGTAGAAAAATAAGGGTTCATCTTTCGGTTGAGCATTCACAATCAAATCTTTTTTATCTTGGAACCAACTTGCTGGAAAAAGGGAGATTTTCGCAATATCCACGTAAGTCCTTTAAAAGAAAATGACCTTCAACACCTTTATCATGAAAAATTTTCCCCCAAAATTGAAATGTGATCTTATGAATACCAGGTGTTAGTATGCTTTTATAAAGTAACCCAATGAGTTGGCTCTTCAAACTCAATGGAAAAAAGATTTGCTTGTATGTGGTACTCACACTCTTTATTTACTTTTAGATATGCTGAGATAAATAAATGCCCATCTTTTAGTTCCTCTTCGAATCCATCAAGAAATTCAGCAATTACGAATGGACTTGAGTAAAAACCTTCGGATATTTCAACCTCGCGATTAATATCTTGTATGTAAACTTTTACTTTTATTATAAGATTTCCCCAATATTTTTTTTCGTCTGAAGGAATTTTCCATGAAAAAGTATAAACCCCATCTTTTTTTTCATCAGGTGCTATTCCAGCATCGTTAAATTCTGGTGTAGCTAAACGAATTCTTTTAAGGAATGGATCAGAATAAATCCCTGCTTCCAATACATCGTAATATAGTTGATCCCCATCAGGATTTGTTACCTTTAAGGTAGCAATTAATGTATCACCTATGGTTAAAGTATGTTTATTGATTTGAAATACATATGGAAAGTATATTTCCGAAATTCTTCTTCTATTAGCTTCTGAATTTCAGAATCGACATTCCTTGTTTTTGAAGAGATTTTACATATTCTTTCAGTTTTCTTTCTTCTCTTATGTTCGGATTTAGTATGACAGGTAATGGTTGCGTCTTCAATATACCATGGATTAATGAGATCAATCATTTTTTTATCCAAGGGCCTTGAAAATTCTGGATACTTAAAGTATTCTTTATAAATTTCTGCTAAAACCTCATCATCAACCCCTTTTTCTTTTAAAATCTCTTCTATTTGTTCTGGGGTGAGAAATCTTGGTTGATTCTAACATTTCAAATGGAAGTCTTTTTCTTATACTATCTTCCTGTGTTTTTTCAGTATCTTGGAAAATAATTACTATGACGATGATGCTAACCAATATAGCAGATAAAATCATTAAAGACAGTATGAGTTTTTTCATATCTTTTCACCATTATCATTTTTTAAGACTGTCATGAGACTTAAAGATGTATAAAAAAAGCCCGGTAGTTATAGAAAACTACCGGGTAAAAAAGGGAGGATAATCTTGTTAAACTAATAAATAATGACTTATCTACAACCTAATCCTAAGTTTCTACAAGCTTCCCATTCTTGTCGTGTTGCAGTATTGATGGCATCAGATCCATCACCATTATGTTGACGATAATAACCGTTTTTACTACCATCCCAATTGCTACGCTACTTCGCCCATAAATTCTTAAACATAGTGAAGCATTATATTTCGTTCCACTCATCACAGTTTGAATAATTGCCAGTTGTATTAATGCCGCAAGTTGAATGAAAAGCTACGGCACCATCATCTTCACCAGGTAACATCGCTGCTGTGTACCACCAACCCTTGTAGCCAGCTAACATATAGAAGGGGATACCCTTCATATTGTTGTGATTATGATCCACGCGCATTTCCCCTGTTTTTAAGGCATCATCCATGTTCCCTGATGCCCAAAGGCAAGATTTGCCAATTTTAGCCACCTGCTGCACTACTTGAATTAAATACAAAACGAATATTATACCTTGAAACGTCTCTTGTTGCGATAAAATATTCTGTGGCATAGCAACCGGCACTATGACAAATTATTACACATGATTGTCCTCTTGAACGCAAGCAACGATCTTCTAACACTTGATATAGCTTTGATTGGGCTCTACAATTTCCCCATGTTCTGGGATCAGAATATCCATCATAGTGCACAAAATATCTTGTAGTGAAGTGGCTATGTTTTTAGAGTTCCCCCAATAATTACCGGCATCTTGTGTATAATCGTTTCCACATTGTCCACCACGTCCATGGACAAAAATAATTGACTTCTTGTGTAAAATAGTGCTTACAAACAAAAGAGTTAATACAAAATTTTTTTTATTTCTCATTTTTTACCTCCTTTTCATGCTTACTTGCTAATAACTTTTTTCAAATTTCAAAATGTGTATATGGAAATGTAGAATATTCAATTAGAAAGTCAATAAATAAATAAAATTTATTTATGATTTTTTTTCGAATTGCGACATAAGAGTATAAAATAAAAAAAGTATAGAATAATTATTAGAGAAAACAGTAAGAGCTCAATAGGATGAAAAGTCTCGTATATGAAAACTTCGGAATTAATATATATTGAGTTTTTTATTCTACTTCCCTTTCTTGTGGATATCTTGGTAAAAAGTTTTCACCCATTCACAATAAAGAGAAATTTCCTTATCATGCTTTCCCAAAATTAACTTTACTTTTCTTGAACCGTTGATTCCTTAATCTGGTTTATATGGAAGCTTCCCTTTTCATTCAATCTTTTTTACTTACCCATATCTGCACTTTTGATAGTGAGTTTAGGATTTTTGATTGGAACTATTATATTTAGAACATTCATGAAAAAATCAACTAACATTAGTAGTTATTTCTACTTTAGCGAATCATGGGTATACAATGGGGAGTTTTAAGCTATATTCTTTTCGGTGAAATAGGATTAAGCAAAGCATTATTATTTATTTCATATATTTTATTTTTATTGTATAATTAATTTTTATTTTCTGGCCATCCAAATTTATTGTCACAGATAAAAAAATTGACTATTTTGAATATTTAAAAATATTTTTTGTAAATTTTATCAATTTTAAGGATTATCGTAATTATCCTTTGTATGGTCTATTAATAGGTCTAATTTTATTTGTTTTTCAAATACCTATCCCAAGAAGTAAGTTAATCACGACAACTATGAATTTTTTCGTTTACATATCGATTATGCTTTATTACTTTCATTTGGGGTGGGTGACAGAATTCCAAAGAATACACAAATACTTTAAAGAATTCATTATCGTGAGTGTATTGAAATTTTTTCTTGTTCCGTCAATTGTGTTTGTGATACTTTTTTTCATTCCAGAAAACATTTTGTCAAAGATAGATAAACAACTAATTTTTTTTATGTCGTTTATGCCCTCGGCAGTTTATTCGATCATAACCTCATCAATTTTTTCTTTAAACCGCGACCTCTCTGTTGCAATATTTATCCTTACAACTCTACTTTTTTTGGGCTTCGTATTTCCCATTTTTGTATTCTTTCATCAAAAACTTTTCTTTATGATAGGTCTAAAATAAATATTTTCATATATTTTATATATTCATGTTTAGTTGAAAAAACTCTCAGTCATAATTAATTTCTGTGGTAATTTTAAAGTTTTTTTGAACTCAATTTTTTATTACAATAATGCAATAAAAAGTTTGAAAAACATTCATCATGATCATTCAAATTTGATCTGCAGTATTTTATCAATCGAAATAGCAAAATCATTATTGAGTATAATTATTCTTCAATGTGAAATTTACTTTATATCGTTTATAACATATTAATTGGTCAATTTGTCTTGCTTCTACGAGTAATAAAAGAGTCAAATATGGAGTTGTTTTGAAAGATCCCAGAGGGAGATGAAAATACTTCATTTTTGCAGTTATGGGTGATGTAAATCCAATCACGCTGTTGTGCATGGGTTCCTTTATATAAGGAGAGTAATTGAATACATATCCTTTATCAAAAACTTTGTAGCGTATAAAAATATCGATATCTGTAGGAATAAAAAGATAAGGATTATCTAATTGTTGAGAAAATTTTCGATAATAATGAAATTCATTGAAAATCAGTCCGTTTATATCTTCTGGAACATACTCATGGATAGACCTTGCTGGCAAAAAAAGTTCTGATTGCTTGCCTGCGAAGCATACATTCCTTTCTTGATCTTGAACAAGAAAAAGCAAATTTTGGATAAATAACAATCCCATAATACTCATGATTAGGATTTTGATCGTGAATGTGCTAAAAGTAAAGACAAGTAAATGGAGTAAAATCAAAGCAGGCAAAAGTTGAAGATATATCTTGCTTGGTGATTCTAGTCAGAAATTCCAAAAAAAGAAATGAAACCACAAAAAGACTAAACCTAAGAAAATAGGATTGTTGTTGAAAAAATTTTTATAGTTATCACGATACTGTATGCTGTAAAAGATGATGTATAATACAGAAAAAACAACAATCACCACAAAACCAAAAGAATTTACAAAATAGT
>JBCNVJ010000123.1:0-3564 GCA_039630255.1 Fervidobacterium sp.
CACTATTTGAAACATACTCATAAAAATAGAACCCTTACTTGAAAAAGAAAAACCAGAAGCATTCTTAGTTCTTGGTGATACAAACAGTTGTTTATCGGCTATTGCCGCGAAAAGAAGGAAGATACCAATATTTCATGTGGAAGCTGGGAACAGATGTTTTGATCAGAGGGTTCCGGAGGAAACTAACAGAAAAATAGTCGATCACATAGCTGATATCAACTTAACCTACAGTTCAATAGCCAGGGAATATCTACTAAGAGAAGGATTTCCTCCAGACAGAATCATAAAGATCGGAAGTCCCATGAAAGAAGTAATCCTGAAAAACTGGAGTAAAATCCAAAACTCCGACATACTCCAAAGACTTGGTATCCAAAAGGGCAAATATTTTCTACTATCAGCTCACAGAGAAGAAAACATCTCTGATGAGAGACATTTTGATATGCTTATAGATAGCATACAATCAATTGTCGAAAAATATCAATTACCAATTGTATTCAGCGCACACCCACGAACAAGAAAAATGATAGAAAAAAGAGGCATAAAATTTAACGAACTTGTAAAACCGCTCAAACCCTTTGCGTTCTCTGATTATGTAAAACTCCAAATCCACGCGAAAGCAGTCTTAAGTGACAGCGGTACAATAAGTGAAGAAACGTCCATACTTGGCTTGAGGGCACTGAATATAAGAGAGGCACATGAACGTCCGGAAGCGATGGAAGAAGCAACTGTGATGATGGTTGGACTAAAAAAAGATAGAATTCTCCAAGGACTTGAAATTCTCGAGCAACAAACGGAAGAAAGTATAAAAATAACAAAAGACTATGACGTAGAAAACGTTTCGGAAAAAATCTTAAGAATTATTTTATCATACACAGATTACGTCAAAAGAGTCGTTTGGGAGGAAATATGAAAATTTTACAAATCAACTCAGTTTGCGGAAGGGGCAGTACAGGACGTATAGTATTAGAAATACACGAACAACTAACCAAGCAAGGTCACGAAAGCTACATAGCCTACGGGCGCACACCGAGTAGTTGTCAAGAAGCTATAAGAATTGGTAACAACATTGATATTTACACGCACGTACTTAAAACAAGACTATTTGACTTACACGGCTTTGGTTCTAAGAATGCTACAAAACAATTTTTAAAGAAAATTGATAAAATAAACCCTGACATAATCCATCTACACAACATACACGGATATTACATAAACATACAATTACTCTTTGAATACATAAAAGAAAAAGAAAAACCAGTAGTGTGGACTCTTCACGACTGCTGGGCGTTTACTGGACATTGCTCACACTTCGAATTTGTTGGATGTTACAAATGGAAAACCACTTGTAATAACTGCCCACAAAAAGATAGATATCCAAGAAGTTGGCTTTTAGATAATTCAAAAAGAAATTGGGAACGAAAAAAAGAACTTTTCACAAACGTCAAAAAAATGATACTAATAACTCCTTCAAAATGGCTTGCTGAACTTGTTAAAGAATCTTTTTTGAAAGAATACCAAGTTGAAGTTATACCAAACACAATAGACACAAACATATTCAAACCTATGCACAGTGATTTCAGAAAAAGATATAAACTTGAAGAAAAATTTATTATTCTTGGTGTTGCAAACGTATGGGAAGAAAGGAAGGGATTGAAACATTTCATCGAACTTTCAAAAATGATTAAACCAGACGAAGTAATTGTTCTTGTTGGATTAAACAAAAAACAAGTAAAAGAATTGAAAAAATACGGTATAATAGGTATAGAAAGAACAAATTCTGCAGAAGAACTTGCGCAAATTTACACCGCGGCGGATGTGTTCGTAAATCCAACATTAGAAGAAAATTATCCAACTGTTAACCTTGAAGCTCAAGCATGTGGTACGTTTGTAATAACATTTAACAGTGGTGGAGCAAAAGAGACAATACAAAATAAAAGTAGTGGGATCGTAATAAACGAAAAAAGCACAGAAGCTATTCTATTGAGCATACAAAAACTAAGAAGCGAAAAATCAACAATTAAACAACATATTAACAAAAACAATTTTCAATCCAAGAAAAGCATCGAAAAGATCATAAACATTTACCTATCAATCTTGAATGATACTAATAATTAGAAACCAACTTAGGAGGAAGTCAAGTGCGAGTGCTTTTTTTAACAAACATTCCATCACCTTACAGAGTTGCTTTTTTTAACGAACTTGGAAAACATTGCGAGTTAACAGTTTTATTTGAAAGGCAAGCCGCTAAAGACAGAAACTC
This sequence comes from Fervidobacterium sp., assembly GCA_039630255.1. Taxonomy (GTDB): domain Bacteria; phylum Thermotogota; class Thermotogae; order Thermotogales; family Fervidobacteriaceae; genus Fervidobacterium. The sequence goes on from JBCNVJ010000123.1 coordinate 2,261, forward strand.
CAAGTGGTTCCAAAATAACTTTGAGAATTTTAAACCGATCTTTTTGAAAGGTATTTATACAGGGAGCGACTCAGCCTTATCCTTAAGCATAATAAAACATTTATCAAACAAAAAATACGACATAGTAATAATTGGAGGTTACTCCACACCAACTAGCATAATAGCAATTCTAAATTTGTGGTTAAAAAAAGTACCTTTTATCTTAAATGCTGATGGCGGATTTATAAGAAGCGAAGGAAAGTTGAAAAAAGCCATAAAAACATTCTTAATCTCTCGTGCTACTTGGTGGATTTGTTCAGGAGAGTACACAAAAAAAGTTTTACAACACTACGGAGCTAATCCTGCAAGAATATACACTTATCCATTTTCCTCTATCCATGATTATGATATACTCACCTCTCCTCCGACCTTGGAAGAAAAAGAAAAACTAAGAAAGAAATTAGGAATAAAAGGTGAGAAAATTGTACTCTCAGTTGGGCAATTTATCAAACGGAAAGGTTTTGACATACTCATCAAGGCTTCAAAAAATCTATTACCTGGAACATCGGTGTACATAATAGGTGGGGAACCAACAGATGAATACAAACAATTAGTACGAGAAAACGGGGTTAATGACCGTGTATATTTCTTACCATTCAAAACAAAACAAGAGCTAAGGGAGTATTTCATAGCAAGTGATGTTTTCACCTTACCAACTCGTGAAGACATATGGGGGCTTGTTATAAACGAAGCGATGGCATATGGTTTACCAGTTGTAACAACAGATAAATGTATCGCTGGAATAGAGCTGATAAAGAATGAAGAGAATGGTTACATAGTTCCTGTAGAAGATGAAATAACACTTTCTGAAAAAATCAACGTAATTCTGTCAAATGAAATGTTGAGAAATCAAATGATTTTGAAGAACCTCGAAGTTGCCAAAGTATACACAATTGAAAATATGGTAAATAAACATATGAAAATATTCGAAAATGTTCTTGAGTATCTAAATTCTTGTTGTTGAGATAGCTAAAAGATATTCTAAATCACTAGTTAAACCCTAACCCCTGTTAATCATTGTGATCGAGCTTGCTTTAAAAGTAGGTGCTGACATTATTGTCGGAAATGCTTATAAACTTTCGGAAAAAGGAGTTTTGCTAAAAGACTCAAAAAAAAGAGATAAAATACCGGTAAATTCTTATCATAGTTTGGAATTTCTCAAAATATTGTTGGAAAACAATGTATTTTTGTCTCCTGTATGGTTAAATCTGTACAAAAGAGAACTTTTGGTAAGTAATAATTTTTATTTTAAATATGGAATTTTA
>JBCNVJ010000124.1:0-2649 GCA_039630255.1 Fervidobacterium sp.
TACAGTGCAGTATGTTGTTGAAATTCTCGATGGTACTCCAACTGCTGTACCCCCTCAAAACATAACTGGTCCTGGAACACAAAGTGTCACAAGCAACGCTTTGACACCAGGTGTCCAGTACCGCGTTAAAGTATTGATAAATGGAAAAGTTTTTGGTTCTGAAATTGTAACAGCTACCGATGTAGGTGGGGGAAACAGTAGGATATCTTTTGATTATACTCAAGGAAAGTATGGCGTTGTAAGGGTAGTGAAAGACTCTGTATCAGGAAATGCCATAGGCAATTATAACGTGTTGCTAGTGAATGGTGCAAATATAGTTTACGATACAAATTTTACAAATGGGAATTCTTATATAGATGAGATATACCAACCATCGAAGATGGATTTGCTTACAATCCCTGGTGCAGGTGAACCAAGGTTTTACGAGGCAGACAACCCAACAAATTTTTCAATAGTTTCATTTAAATCACCATTCTATACCACATCCACACAGGTTTATGATTCTCTTGGAAATGCATACACATTGTATATAGATTTTGTAAAACTTGCTTCAGTTTACGGTGATAAAGAAAATGTTTGGGCATTCAGAATCAGAAGTGCATCAGGTGAGAATATCAAGTATCTATCAAATTACGAAACTGGAACGGAAATAACAAGTGGTAAGTACGGAATTGTAAGATTTGACAAAACTGGTAGGTTGGTTGGTGTAAATCCATTTGATCCTTTTACAGGTAAAGTTGCCGAGGGAGAAAATATAGATGCTATAATGTTCAACGCAGGGGAAAATGGTGATGGTATAGTCAAGATAAAACTTGACTTAAATAGCATGACCCAATTTGCTGCCCTTGCCGATGCCTTTGTGAAATATCAAGATGGAAATGCGCAAGGTGTACTTGAATCTTTCTCCATATCGGAAAATGGTGACATAATAGGCTCGTTCACAAATGGTTTAGTTGATACTCTTGGAAGGGTAGCACTCGCAACATTCAATAACCCAGCAGGTCTTTTAGAGCTTGGTAATTCACTCTACGGAGAAAGTTCAAATAGCGGAACAGCTAGAATAGGACAACCAGGCAAGGGAGGGTTTGGTTCCCTTATAGCAGGTGCACTTGAAATGTCGAATGTCGACTTATCGGAAGAGTTCACAAAATTGATAATCGCCCAGAGAGGTTTCCAAGCAAATGCAAGAACCATTACAACAGCTGATCAAATACTCCAGGAAGTTGTGAACTTGAGAAGATAATGATATACTAAAAAATCTTAGCCATCAATTATGAAACTTGCAAAGTAAATTGAAGGAAGGAGTTTTTAGATGATAAAACTCACAGCACTTAATGGTAAAGAATTTTATCTAAACGCAGAATATATAGAAAAAGTCGAAGCAAATCCGGATACTACCATAACTCTGTTTAACGGAAAAAAATACATTGTTGCAGATCCAGTGGAAGAAGTAATAAAAAAAATAATGGAATACAAAAAAAAGATCTCTTTACCCCCAGTGGTAGGTGAGGAATAGTGGATATAACGGTTATAATTGGTGTTGTCCTTGGATTTGGTATGATGGTCTATGGTATAGTAAGTGGTGCTGGAGATTTTGCAACATTTATAAACATACCTTCTCTTGTTATAACAGTTGGAGGAGCAATTTCATCTGCTATTACAGCCAACAAAAAGAACGTGGTTTTTGGAATAGTTAAAGTTATCATGAATGCTATAAAAGAACCCAAGATAGACTATGCAGGTACGCTGAGAACTCTTGTTAGTTTCTCTGAAAAAGCCCGTAGAGAAGGATTGCTTTCACTTGAGGCTAACCTTGAAGAGATACAGGATCCGTTTTTTAAAAAAGCAGTTCAACTCGTCGTTGATGGTACAGAACCAGAAGTGTTAAAGAACATGATGGAAATTGAAATTGACATGGCAACTTCTGAATTGTTGGATCAGAAGGGTTTTTTTGACTCACTTGGAACATTTGGACCGGCGTTTGGTATGATAGGTACACTTGTCGGATTAATTCAAATGTTGAAAAGTTTGAATAATCCCGAAACTCTTGGTCCTTCAATGGCTGTTGCGCTGATAACAACACTTTATGGTTCGATACTTGCAAATATAGTTGGTATTCCTGTAGCAGAAAAGATCGCAAGACGAGCGGCAGATCTTGAACTATCCAAGAGAATGATCTTGGAAGGTGTACTTTCTATCCAAGCTGGTGAAAACCCAAGAGTACTTGAAGAAAAATTGAAATCATATTTACCGTCACAAGAACGTACAAAATATGAAGCCCAGGTCCAGGGAGCTGGTGTCTAGTGGCTAAAAAGGAAAGGTGTGTCTGTAAATCTGTTCCTGAATGGCTTAATACCTACGGAGATATGGTGACATTACTACTTACATTTTTCGTTCTATTGTTTTCAATGTCAACGATAACACCGGGAAAATTTCAACAGGTGGTCGTAGGTATCACAGTCGCGTTAAAGGGAAATCCACCAAGTGTTTTAACTGGTGGACAGACTTTGAGCGAAGAAGCTCTTATATCAAGCAAACCTGGTGTTTATCAAGAACTTTTGAGAATATCCGAAGAGTACAAGGGAAAAATTACAATAGAAGATAAAGACGAAGGTACACTAATAACACTTAGTAATTTTAAAATATTCG
>JBCNVJ010000125.1:0-3467 GCA_039630255.1 Fervidobacterium sp.
CTAAGAAGTTTTTATCCTCTTTCAGATAGTCAGATAATATATTGTAATAGTTGTATCTAAATTTGTCTGGGATGATCTTTTGAAGTTCATCGGCTTTTTGGTTTAGTACCAGATCTGGATCTTTGGAAAGTAAAGTTCTAAGTTCCTGAATTCTAATTGGATCGGTAGCAAGTGCGGCAAGATAGAAATGAGATTTGCCATAAGTATGGTTCAATTTGATACTTTTTAGTAGATTGTATTTCGCAATTTCATATTGTTCTTCAATTTCATTGGGAAGATTTTTTTGACGGTCTAACAAGTAAGTTTTTTGGTTGTTTATCTTTTCTCTAAGCTTGGAAATATAGCTTTGCCTCTCACTTTCTGATTGCATTTCATTGTAATGAGTTCCAAGTTTTTGTGACTCAGCCTTTCTGATTTTATGCCAGTTTTCTGGTGATAGTTGTTCGAATCCTCCGGAGAAATTGTTTAGATCATTTTCCATTTTTTCTATTTGCTTTAGATAATACTCCACCTTGCTTTGTTCTTCTCTTAAAGCTGACAATGTGTTAAACGCTACGTTACCGTTTCTAAAGTAAACCTCTGATATAAAGTGGTTCCATCTTAGGTAAGTTGATACACAAACAACAATCACTAAGATCAAAGCTATTATAATACTTTTCTTTCCTTTCAAAATATATTCTTTGCCGTTAACTTTATTAAAATATCTTCCCAATCCGACGCTGATGACAAAGTTTGCAAGTAGTGCATTCGGCAAGAGATGGCCAGGAAAGCTGAAAAAGCTTTGAAAAGCAAAAACTACACCACTTAAAACTAACATGCAGAATAATACCAGGTCATCTTTTTCCTGAATATTTTTAATGTTCTTTGTTACATATAATACTAAGAGTACTAGCATGATAATGATAGCTGATAATCCTAAAATACCAGTTTCACTAAGTATTTGAAAATAATCATTGTGTGCTCTTTTGAAATTGTTCCATCCGTAATTGTATTCAGGATGCTCTTCAATCAGATCGGAAATACCATACAACCCGTATATTTGGTATGTACTTATACCTTGACCAAGTAGTTTATGGTTTTTCCAAATGTAGATCGTCGAAAACCAAGATAAAAACCTTTCGTCTCTCCCTGAAACCGATGCCATTGCACTAAATCGGTTCGCCATGGTGAATTTTCCGTAGTTATTAAACGGTGTTGGGATATTGTATATAATTATTGTTAAAATAATAAGTATGAGAAATATAGAAATTGCTACTTTTCTGAAGGTCATTAGTTTTTTCAAAATATGAGGCGCGGTCTTTTCAAGTGTCTTTGCAAAGTTATCTTGCCTTTTTTTGATGTAAATTATATAAACACCAACTATTATGGTAAACTCGATTACAAGTGCTAAATATTCAGATCTTGTCTGTGAAAAGATAATTACTACGAAATACAAGAATGCTGAAATTAGAGATGTGATTTTAAAAGCTACAACTTTCCAAGTGCTTTTTGGATCCAAAACACCAACGTCAAGGCTAACTACAAAGTACAGTGCTATTGGAAGTAACATATTCAGATAATTCGAAACGAAAATGACGTTTCCAATGTTGGCTTTTATGCTTGCTCTTTCGAATGGTTTACCAACTTCACCTAAGAAAATATCAAAGCCAGTGTAAAAATTAAGTATTGCGTTAATAGATATGAATAATCCTGTTAGTACGAACAGAAAAAGAAACTTTATTATATTGTCTTTTCTTTCTAATCTTGAGCTAAGATAAAATGAGATTAAAACATTAAGGAATAAGTACAGACCAATGTCTATAGCTTGCCTAAAAAAGAACCGATTGTCTGTATAAGTATTGATTGTTGATAACAAGGATATAATGGAAAATGCTAACCAGACCCAATGGATTGGAGTTGTAAAAAATTTAAATTCTCTAGTTTTTATAACTTTAGAGAATAAATAAAAACCTAAGAGTGTAACAGATACACACAATATAGCATATTTTGGAGTACTGAATTCATAGGTATAATTTCTGTGTGCGAAGAGAGCGACAAGTGGAATTGTTGCATACCAAAGCACTTCTTCAAAAATTGATAACACTTAAACTCGCCTCCTTTATCTTCGACAGTTAATAACTTAAGAGTTTCAGTATTTTAGCTAAGGTTATGTAACATATAATTGTGATAATCAAAGCATACAGACTTGTTGTTAGGTTGCTTTTTCCGAAGTATCCTATCGAAAAGAAGAATGTTTGGATTGCAGTTACAATATACAGTGTCTTTCTTTTATCTTTCAGTTTTTTGTGTATTTTGTCATACACATGCTCCCTATCTCCACTAAACAGAGGCTTTTTGTTTGCAAGTCTTCTCAAAACACCTGATGTGAGATCGAATAAAAATAGCGATATAAATATAAAGGAAGCTATTATATATGAGATATTTGATGGTGCATTCCTTAAGGAAGAAAGTAAACCTATCGATAATATCCCACCCACAAGATAACTTCCACTATCACCCATGAATATACGAGCAGGTGGAAAATTGTAGATAAGGTATCCACTCAATGCACCTATCAAACTTATTAGCAAGTTAACGTCGTACTTTGATGAAACCACAAAACAAAGACCTATTGCGGATATAATTGCTACACTTGCACACACTCCATCCATACCGTCAAGCATATTTGTAGCATTTATGAGTGCTACTACCAAAAAACAATACAGCGGTGTTAATAACGTAAAACCTAGGTACTTATAAACAAGTAGAAATGATACAATGAACTCTACAACAAGCCTTACCTTTGGATTTGTGTCAAGTATATCATCTAAAAGACCTAATACAACCAATATAGTTAATGATAGCTTAGTAATTATCTCGAATGGCGTTGAAATTAGTACACCAAGAAAGATGGCAATTCCTCCAAGGTATGGTGTAACACGTTCGTGGGGTTTTAAAGTTCCATGTGGTTTGTCTACAATACCGTATTTGTATGCTATTTTTCCAAATATCGGAATTGTAATAACACATGTAACAAACGAAAGTATTAAACTGGGGATTAATGGTATCAAGTATATTCCTCCTTATAGTCCTACAAAAGATTAAGTTCATCAAAATTGGTAAGGTGTAACGTTTTTCTCATCTTCTGTGCTGGAATTTTTGTCTTCTTTTGAATGGTTTTTGATGATTTCATTGTCTGATTGTTTAGGTTTTTCAATCGGTGATGTTAATGGCTTTTCGATGAAACTATTATCAGTTGATTGTGTTGGTTTTGTAATTTCTTCATCACTGGAGGAACTTTTTGTCGCTTTTTCAAAGTTATTTAATATGTTTTCTATCGATAGCAGACCGTAATTCTCCTCAGCAGTTGAAAATATCTTGTATACATCATTCTTATTATATTCCTTTCCTTTGTAATAAAATCCGGTTATGTTTACAGTTCCATCTGGTTCCACAAGAAAATTGACTTTTAGTTTGGAGTCGTTGTA
>JBCNVJ010000126.1:0-3758 GCA_039630255.1 Fervidobacterium sp.
ATAATGGCTTTTTTTGCTACTGATGCAATCGCTCCCGTTGCACTTAGTTTTGAATTACTAACCTTGATTTTTTCTATTGTAATTTTTCCGTTCTTATCAATTATCTCCTTTAGATTTTGTCTATAAATATTCTCATACAAATCATCAAATGTATGAGCTTCAAATTCACATAGTAGTAGCGCTAATCTATCAACGGTCTTTAACTTCATATTCAAGATCGGTACATCACTGATAGGAGCATTAAAAAATATCCTCCCGGAGGAGGAAAATGATATCTTATAGCCCATTTTTTTAAGTTCTAAAGATGCTGCACCTTCCAAACCTGAAGTACAAAATGCAACGAATGTGAGTTTATCAGCTGAGTTTGGATTTTCAACCAAGTCAGTGCCTGTTGTTTTCATTTTTCTCTCCTCTCGAGTTCATTCTTGATGTTGAAAGTAGCTCGTCATCCAGTATTAAATATGTTGTCCCCTCAAATAACACTCCATTTTCCTTTCCTTCTGGTGAGAACAAAACCCTATTTGTCACTCCGTTAAAAATTATGTGCCCCAACAATTTAGTTGAGGAGATTTGACTTCCAATCCACATTTGGGCTTTTCTGTAGAAGAACTTTGAGGGATAGTATGTTTTTTCAAAACATACAAACAAGTCTGGGGGGAGTTTTATGTAGTTTTCTGGTATCCCTATTTCGCTTCCTATGAGAATTCTAAGAATTTTTTTTTCTACCTTTATGTCCGTCTTTCTTTCTATGGTATGTTTGAGTTCATTGTACTGATATATAAAAACACGTAATCCATCGAAAAAAAATGTATACGGGACTTCGAAGTTGTATCCTTTTATACTGGTTGTTATTAATATATCAGGTTCGTACTCGTCAAGTAAAGTAGCACTCCCCGAAAGGATTATCATCAACTCATCTCTCTTCTCAAAACCTCGTACAGGATTATTCCTGCACTGACAGAGACGTTCAACGAATCTATAGGAGTTTTCATTGGTACTGAAATTAGTTCATCACAAGATTCTCTTACAAGTTGTCTTATTCCACTACCTTCGTTTCCAAATACCACCGCAAGTGGACGTTCGAGTTCAACTTCCCAAATAGATCTTCCACGCGCATCTGCTCCGTAAACCCATACATCTTTATTCTTGAGCCATTGTATGTAACGTGCGAGGTTCACAGTAATCAAAATAGGAATTCTAAATACTGTCCCCGCCGAGGCCTTAACCGCACCAGGTGTTACGTGTACACTGTTATCTTTCGTTAATACAACCATGTCTACACCGGCTGCTACAGCAGTTCTTATTATTGCTCCAAGATTTTGTGGATCTTGCACTTGGTCAAGTAGTACTAAAAACGGATTGTCTGGTAAATAGCTTTCATCAACGTATTGAAAATCTCCTATATCTATGACTACCCCTTGATGTTTCTCTTCGCCTGATAATTTTTTTAAGACATTCTTTGGTGCAATTGTGTAAGGTAATTTTTTTTCCTTGATTGTTTGTATCAGCGAATCGAGATCTTTATCGTGGCTGTCCGAAAAATAGATCATTTTAATTGGATGAGAACTTAAAAGAAGTTCTTTCAATACATTTCTTCCATACACAATCATACAATTAACCAACCTTCCCATCCTTTTCAATGGTCTTTACCTTACTCCAAAAATCATCAAGTTCGGTCAAGCTCAGGTCTTCTACTTTTTTTCCCTGGCTTTCAATCATTTTTTCCATTTTTTCAAACCTATCTATGAATTTTTCTGTAGCTTTTCTGATTGCTGTTTCTGGATCAACATTTAGAAACCTCGATAAATTAACAATCGCAAAGAGTAAATCCCCCACTTCTTCTTCAGTTTCTTCGTAGCTATTTGTTTTCTTTAGTTCATCTATCTCCTCATGAACCTTTTGCCAAACATCTTCAATTCTTGTCCAATCAAAACCAACATCAGCTGCATTCTCTTGAACTCTCCTTGCCAACGATAAACCAGGAAGCGCATGATTTATATCACCTATACTTGTTCTTTTCTTTTCACCTTTTTCCTTAGCTTTTATATCTTCCCACCTTGCATAAGAATATCCTTCCGCATCACCAAATACATGTGGATGCCTTCTAATAAGCTTATCACTTAAAGTTCTTATTACATCCGCTATTGTAAAAGCACCTCTTTCTGAAGCAATTTGGCTATGAAATATTACTTGTAATAGAACATCACCGAGTTCTTCTTTCAGTTCTTCGTCATCTTTGAGATCGATAGCATTCAATAATTCATATGCTTCTTCTATCAAATAAGGTTTCAAAGATTCATGTGTTTGTGCTTTATCCCATTCACAACCATTTTCGCTTCTTAACGTTGCCATTATTTCGATTAATTTTTCAAATTCTTTTCCAACCATTTCTTCACTTCCTCCATCTCAACTTTCAACGAGCGGCTCATTAATGACTTTATGGACTCTAATGGAGGCTTTCTTTTGTATATTACTTCATATATTTCCTTTATTATGGGCAAATCAAAGTACTCTGCATAATTCTCTACAACAGCTTTACAAGTGTAAGCCCCTTCTACAATTTCTTTACTTGCTTCAAGTAACTGAATTGGATCGAAGCCTTTTGCAATCATTTCTCCGTATCTCCTGTTTCTACTATGCTTGCTCCCGCAAGTTACAACAAGATCCCCTATTCCAGCCAAGCCCATGAACGTTATGGGATCAGCACCAAAATTTGTTGAAAAGCGTGTTATTTCATAAAGTCCTCGGGTAATTAACGCAGCTTTTGCGTTGTCCCATCCACCAAGTCCATCAACAATTCCAGCTGCAATTGCTATTACATTCTTTAAAGCTCCCGCAAATTCTATGCCAACTATGTCATTGTGCAAATAAACTCTGAAATATTCGTTTGAAAACTCTTTTTGAAAGATTTCAGCGTACTTACCAGCAACAACAACAGCGGTTGGCAATTTTAAAGCTACTTCTTCGGCATGCGAAGGTCCAGAAAGAATAGCATAATCACAATTTAAAATTTCCGCTACTATTTGGGATATTCTCTCGCCCGTAGAAATTTCTATTCCTTTGGACAAATTCAATATTACATTCGGTTTGTAGTCTATTCTTTGAAGTACATTTCTTACAAATTGTGTTGGAGTCGCTATAACTACAACATCAAAGTGTTTACCCTCTGATATATCGTTTGTAACTGGTACATCAAACTTTACGTCCGGAATATGTGGCATTGCCTTAGATTCATTAAGTTTCCTAGCAAGCTCCTCAGTATGAGCCCAAATAACGACCTTGTGACCGTTATCCTTAATTAACTGACCGATTGTACATCCCCAGCTACCAGCACCAAGAATGAAATACTGCATTAACACGCCTCCTTGAGGCTGTATTTCCTTAAACTTCCAAGAATTCGGAAATTGCTCTGACAGACCATTTAACAGCAGGTGTTCTGTAGGGATTTGAACTACTATCAAGTTTTATTATCCAATCACTCTCTTCAGGATAAGCAACTAAATAGTAATGCTGCTGAAAATCTTTATCTGAAGATATAACTTTAATCAGGTACGCTTCGTTAGTTGTGGATTTGTAAACCCCTTTTACTACAACTACTGATTCTTTTTCTTTGAACACTTTTCCAGGAAGTTCATTTAATTTCTCCACTTTGATTCTACACTTTGCATGGGGCATTTCATGAATACCTCCAATCAGTCTGCTTACTTCAACATGTTTTATCTTCTTCAATTTAAGTAAATAAATGTTTCTTCCATACT
>JBCNVJ010000127.1:0-1899 GCA_039630255.1 Fervidobacterium sp.
CCAAGAAGCTCACCTTCTTTCAAATCAAGGTTAAAATCAGAAACCGCCACGAGACCTCCGAAACGTTTTGTGACGTGTTCCATTTTTAAAACTGTTGGTTTGGTGGGAGATTTTTTTGAATTTCCAACTTCGACTGATTGAACCATCACTGTTTCACCTTCCTTTTGGAAAGGAGTTTTGCAATTCCTTCCCAACTGAATTCCCTGTTACCAAACAAACCTTGCCTGAAAAACAGTATAGTAACCATGAGCAGTATGGAAAATATTAACATACGCATACCAAGAATTCCAGGTATAGTAACTCCAAATATTTTCATTGGCATCTCAACAAATCTTAAACCTTCCATCAAAAATGCAAACCCAATACCAACTATAACACTTCCGGTTATATTACCAAGTCCACCGAGCAGTATTATAGTTATTATCTGATAAGTAAAAAGTATGCTGAATGAATTCGGATCAATAGTCATCAACAAACTTCCAAGAAGACCACCAGCAATTCCTGCAAAGAACGCGCCAACCACGAAAGCAAGTACCTTGTGTCTAAAAAGATTTATACCAAGATTTTCAGCAGCAACTTCATCATCTCTGATAGCCTTAAGTGCTCTCCCATATGAACTATCGACGATTCTTTTGATAACTATAATCGTTATTATTGCCCAACTAACGGTCCACCAAAGATTAGTGTGTGTTGGAAGTCCCTTTAAACCAAGTGGACCATTTGTAATATTCTGAAGGTTGTTGAAAAGTGAACGTATAATTTCTGAAAAACCATACGTCACTATTGCAAGATAGTCTCCCTTTACTCTCAAACATGGTGCACCAACTATAAATCCAGCAATAGCTGCCATTAAACCTCCAACAATAATTGCCCAGAAAAACGGTATCTGTATTTTATCAAGTGGAGAGATTAACGGTTCCATAAAAAAGTTAGATATTTTTTGTTCCTCAGACATGTACAGCAAAGCTGAAGAATACGCACCTATTGCCATAAAACCGGCATGACCAAGCGAAAATTGACCTGTAAATCCATTTATAAGATTTAAGCTAACTGCCAAGATAACATATATAAATCCTGTATTTAAGACTCTTTTTATGAATGGATCCATAAATCTTTCTGCAAAAAACACAAATACATAAACAGCTAAGATTAGTAAAATACTAAGCAAAACACGTGTTGTTCGTTTCACGCTTTTTCACCTGCCTCTTGACCAAAAAGACCATTCGGCTTGAATATTAACACAATAACAAGAAGTGCAAAAATGAATGCTTCTCTATAGCCAGAATATTCCGGAAAGAATGCTGGAAGAAGTACTGTTAACATACCTAAGACAAAACCCCCAATTAGTGCACCTTTAAGACTTCCTATACCTCCAACAACTGCTGCTATAAACGCGCGGCTTCCTGGATATTGTCCCATGAATGGGAAAATCTGCGGATATCTAAGTGCCCAAAAGACAGCACTTACTGCTGCTAAAGCAGAACCAAGCGCAAATGTAAAGGAAATTGTTCTATTAACATTTATTCCCATCAATCTTGCTGTATCAAAGTCTCTGGAAAGTATACGCATGGCAAGACCTATTTTTGTTTTTTGTAGAATAAACGTCAGGATCGTCACAACAACAATAGAAAATATGATAGTGTAAATAGAAACCGCTTGAACTCTTACCTCGCCTAAAACAAGTGTTTTCTTCATCGGTTCTGGTACAGGAAATGATCTCTGTATACCGCCGAAAACGACAACTGCGAAATTCTGAAGCAAAAATGACATACCTAGAGAGGAAACAAGGGAATTTATCCTAGGGTATTTTCTTAAAGGTTTGTAAGCAACCTTTTCTATACCCATACCAAGTAAAGAAGTAAATGCAATACCAAGAATGACCGCACTGAGCCACGGGGC